>NZ_JAAZQW010000089.1:0-1100 GCF_012371415.1 Acinetobacter sp. A3 | reverse complement strand
TTTGGTAGTGTTTCAAAAAGTATGCTGAAGAAAAAGCCGATTGGATTTTGATAAAATAGAGAAATGCAAATAACTCTAGCAATCAAATGTCCAACCTGCCTCAGTGATAGTATAAAGAAAAATGGTATCAAAGTAGATGGGAAACAAAACTATCAGTGCAAAGACTGTAAACGTCAGTTTATTGGTGATCATGCACTGAGCTATCTAGGATGTAAGTCAGGTATTACTCGTAAAATATTACAGTTGATGGTCAGAGGCAGCGGTATACGAGATATTGCTGAAGTTGAGCGCATCAGTATCGGTAAAGTTTTACGTACTTTAACTGAATCAACCTATGAAATTCAGCCTCAGCAAAGTCATTATGAATCTCTCGAAGTAGATGAGTTCTGGAATTTTGTTGGAAATAAAAAGAATAAACAATGGCTTATTTACGCCTATCATCGAGAAACAGGTGAAATTGTTGCTTATGTTTGGGGTAAACGAGATTTAGCTACAGTCTAACAATTGAAGACAAAGCTTAAACAATTAGATATTCACTACACCCGAATTGCAAGTGATCATTGGGACAGTTTCATCACTGCTTTTAAAAATGGTAAGCAAAGTATTGGTAAATTTTTTACTGTAGGTATTGAAGGCAATAATTGCAAAATAAGGCATAGAATTAGGCGTAGCTTCAGAAGAAGCTGTAATTTTTCAAAAAAGCTTGAAAACCATTTTAAAGCTTTTGATTTAGCCTTCTTTTCTTTTACATCAATAATGGCTTCATTTAAAGGCAGCATACTTTTTGAAGCACCACCAAAATTTTATGTTAAGTAGAGACTAAAAATGCCCTTGATTAAGGGCTTACAAGGGCATTTTGTATAAGGTGTATTATGTTAATTTTAGAATTTCTTCATTAGAGAGATGGATCCGTAAATTTGAACAACTCCTATAAGTGATATTCTGCTCCTCAAATGATGTTATAAACATCAATATATGGAGTATTTTATGGCACGTAGACCAAGAAGAAATCATTCAAATGATTTTAAAGCTAAGGTAGCACTTGCTGCGATTAAAGCAGAAAAAACACTTGCTGAATTGAGTGCTGAATTTGATGTTCA
>NZ_JAAZQW010000088.1:0-1130 GCF_012371415.1 Acinetobacter sp. A3 | reverse complement strand
CCACCTTCACGGATCGCGAAGCGTAAACCAGCGTCCATTGCGATTGGGTGGATTAATTCTACTGACATTTCTACGTTGTCACCTGGCATTACCATTTCAACGCCTTCTTTCAACTGGATTGCACCAGTTACGTCAGTTGTACGGAAATAGAATTGTGGACGGTAACCGTTAAGGAATGGAGTGTGACGACCACCTTCTTCTTTAGAAAGTACATATACTTCCGCATCGAATTTAGTGTGTGGCTTGATTGTACCTGGTTTAGCAAGTACTTGACCACGTTGTACGTCTTCACGCTTAGTACCACGTAGAAGAACACCACAGTTCTCACCCGCACGACCTTCGTCTAGAAGTTTACGGAACATTTCTACGCCAGTTACAGTTGTTTTAACTGTGTCTTTGATACCAACGATTTCAACTTCTTCGCCTACTTTCACGATACCAGTTTCAACACGGCCAGTTACTACTGTACCACGACCAGAAATTGAGAATACGTCTTCGATTGGCATTAAGAATGCTTGGTCGATTGCACGTACTGGCTCTGGAATGTAAGTGTCAAGCGCTTCAACAAGAGCTACAACAGCGTCTTCGCCGTATTGACCTGATTCACCGTTAAGTGCTGCAAGAGCAGAACCACGGATTACTGGAGTGTCATCGCCTGGGAAGTCGTAAGTAGAAAGAAGTTCACGAACTTCCATTTCAACTAATTCGATTAACTCTTCGTCGTCTACGATATCGCATTTGTTTAAGAATACGATGATGTAAGGTACACCTACCTGACGAGAAAGAAGGATGTGTTCACGAGTTTGTGGCATTGGACCATCAGTCGCTGAACAAACAAGGATCGCACCGTCCATCTGAGCAGCACCAGTGATCATGTTTTTAACATAGTCGGCGTGGCCTGGGCAGTCTACGTGCGCGTAGTGACGAGTTGGAGAGTCGTATTCTACGTGAGAAGTATTAATTGTAATACCACGTGCTTTTTCTTCTGGTGCAGAGTCGATTGCAGCGTAGTCTTTCGCTTCACCACCGAATGTTTTTGCACATACAGTTGCAATTGCAGCTGTTAAAGTTGTTTTACCATGGTCAACGTGACCGATTGTGCCCACGTTAACGTGTGGCTTATTACGTTC
>NZ_JAAZQW010000087.1:0-1136 GCF_012371415.1 Acinetobacter sp. A3 | reverse complement strand
TCGGGACACTACGCTTTGCTACGTCTTGCGAAGCAATCCTTCTTATCTCAAGAAAATGGGGCTCCAACAAACTCGGTACGGTTCACCTCAAGTTGGTGGTCTTTTTATGATTTAGTACCCAGATAAGTTATCAGATATAATTATTCATAAGCCCCTGATAACCAGATAAAATATATGCGAATCTTAGTTCTTAGTACTACTGGCCATCCTGAAGCAAATTTAGAATCTGCCCGTTATTTCATCGAAAATAAGAGCATTATTGATAAAATTACAGTACTCAGCACCACGTATATGGATCAACAAGGTAAGACTGATCTTTTAGTGCAAAGTTTAAAACTTATTAGCCAAGCAGCGATTGAGATATTAAATATTCCAAAAGGTTATGAAGAATCCAATATGTTTGCCATCCAAGAAATGATTTTAAATTGGGCAAACCAACATCCAGCTAAAGATCGTTTTATCTTTAATATTACAGGTGGTACAAAACTGATGAGTATTGCAATGGACCGTGCTTCCATGCTTTTAGGTTCAGCGCGTGCCGAAAGTTTTTACCAAAGTCGTGGCCAGCACGTTGTTTGGTACCAAAGGCAGACCAACCAAATTGTCTACCCAATCAACAGCAATCTAAATCTGCAACAACGTGTGCTGTCACGCGGCTACCAGATTACAAAGCAACAGCCAATCACCGATATTTCACTTGAACAATTGCGCTATGCACAAATCTTAATTGATGTAATGAAAAATGATTTCCAAAAAGGGCGACGCTTTTGCTCATTTATTAATAAATTGGCTTCTATGTCGGATGATGAAAACAGTTTGAATGTTCGTTTTGACAATATTCAAGCGGAACAAGCCGAAGGTTTAGAGGTCCTAGCACAAATTACTCAAGAAGCTTTCTTTTCATTTGACAGCACCTCAAGTGTAATTCAATTTAAATCTGAAGAAACACGAGATTATATGAAAGGTGGCTGGTTGGAAGTCTACAGTGGCTATGAATGCTATAAAGCACTTATTGGTTTAAACCCACAGGCAGAACTTGCTATTAATGTTGAATTAAAAAAGAAAGATACTCCAAATGAAATGGATGTCATGTTTATTCATCATGCTCATTTATATTGTATAGAATGTAAAACAGC
>NZ_JAAZQW010000086.1:0-1183 GCF_012371415.1 Acinetobacter sp. A3 | reverse complement strand
ATAGACCTAAGACTTTTAGTCTGTGAAAGAGATAAAACCTACAATTTGCCCTAACCACTTGCACAACTCTGGACGGTAACTAAGCACTTTGATGCTGTATTCACAAGAAAAGACGGTGGTTATGCTAAAACAATAATTGGATAAATAAAGCAGGTAAAGATTATGTTTTATCTTGGTATTGATGTTGCTAAAGCTAAAATTGATTGCTGTTTAATTTTAGAAAATTCTGCAAGTAAAAAGAAAACCAAAACTTTTTCAAATACACCAAAAGGTTTTGAGCAACTTCAAACCTGGCTAAAGCAGCATGCTGCAACTTCTACGCAGACCATTATCTTAATGGAAGCCACATCTATTTATCATGAACTCTTGGCTAAATATTTATTTGATGCGGACTATCAAGTCTGTGTAACCAATCCTGCCAGAGCTCGATATTTTGCTCAGAGTATGTCTAAGCTAAATAAAACAGACAAGGTGGATAGTGAAGTTCTAGCTCGATTTGCGATGACTGCCGATCTACATTTTTGGCAACCTTTACCCCAACCTATTCAATTTCTGAATGCTTTGCTAGATAGAAGAGCTGTGCTTTGTGAAGATTTACAACGTGAAAAGAATCGTTTGGAAAAAGCAGAGTCTACCTTCACGATGGAACCTGTACTTCAGTCTATCCATAAGAGTATTAGGCAGTTAAACAAGCACATTCAGGGTATCGACCAGCAAATTGATGCTCATATCGATCAGAATCCTGATTTAAGAAATGATAAAGAACTGCTCAGCAGTATTCCAGCTATTGCAGATCGAACCAGTTTATTAATGCTCAGTTTCTTGCGCAGCCATACTTTTGAAAGCGCTAGTCAAGCGGCCGCCTTTGTTGGCTTGGTCCCCATTCAAAAGCAATCAGGTAGCTCCATTCATGGCAGAAGCCGTTTATCCAAAGCGGGCTCTTCCAAAATACGTGCCGGTTTATATATGGCAGCCATTGTCGCAACTCGGCATAATCCCCACATTAGAGGGATGAATGAAAGATTATTGGTCAATGGTAAAACCAAAATGATGGCGATTGGAGCTGCGATGAGGAAGTTGGTTCATCTTTGTTATGGTGTACTCAAACACCAACAACCTTATCAAGCGGATTATTGAGCATGAATTCTCAATAATTTGCTTGACGTTTCAGACGGTATCTCTT
>NZ_JAAZQW010000085.1:0-1363 GCF_012371415.1 Acinetobacter sp. A3 | reverse complement strand
TTTTGTCTTGAGAACCAATATGTTACAAAAACAGGGCTTTTTTTCTACTCTTTTTTTATATCGAACTCAGGTTATTTAATATATTCATCTTAGCTGTATTATCGAGTATTTAAAAAAATAAAGAGCTAACTAGTAGCTCTTTATTTTATATTTATAAACTATATATTAACGGCATTCAGATGGGACATACTTTTCGAAACCCGTTGCAGAACATGTCCATGTTACATTATCACCAGTGTAAGTAGGTTCTAAAACGACGGGTACTGACTTCGCTGCTGCAGTTGTAGTCACAGTAATAATACCTGTAGCATCAGCACAAGCAGCACTATCAACATTTGGAGTTGAAGAGGCAGAACCTGAAGCAAATGTAATCACTCCAGCACAGTTACCACTAGCTGGAATAGCTGCACCACCAGCGTTCATGATATTTTCCGCAACAGTCGCTTTCATCGCCGACGCAGTAGTTACTGCTTCAGTGACTTTTGCACGTACTGTATAGTCTGTATAAGCAGGAATCGCAATTGCAGCTAAAATACCAATGATCGCTACAACGATCATGAGTTCAATTCATTCCATAAGTCACTTTATATGGACACGCTCCAAACTGTTGAATTCTATTCATTTAGTCCATTTTATATTTTGTCCATATGGACATACTTTTATAACGACAAATTTTTCAAGTTTGTCCATATACTCAAAAAAATGCGTAAAGTGTTTAAAACGAGTTTTAGTCCTCCTAATTAAAAATGAGCAATCTCCAAAAGAAACTTTTTGTATTCATACCGACCTTAAAATTTTATGTTTGTTATGCGTCATACAAAATATAAAAAATTTTATGCTCAAAAGGAGATGAATGATGACCAACCACGAGTTTATATAAATACATCTAGATGCTGAAACAAAGCAATTGGCAGAACGAACTGCCGCTACTCTGGGTTACGCTACACTCACCGATTTTTTTATTTAATTCAAAATCACGCACCGCAAGTTTTACAAGAACACGTTCATATTCAGTTAAGTCATGCTCAGTTCGAGCAATTTATCGAAGCATGTCGCACTCAAAATACAGTTCCTACCCGATTAAAACAGGCTGCCCAGCTTTTAGATAAAGAAATTTTTAAGGAGCAGAAATGAAAGTCATTACATGTGCTGAGCTGCAAGACAATTTAGCGGATATACTCGATTACGTTATAGACGATCATGCACCTATACTTATTAATAGAGAAGATAAACAAGCCATGGTGATAATAAGTCTAGATGATTGTAATACCTTTAAAGAAACAGCTACAGAGGTGGTCCCACTTGTTTGAACAACTAAAAGCGTATTTATAAGTGATATTCCGCTCTAGTTAAGCCACCTTGT
>NZ_JAAZQW010000084.1:0-1366 GCF_012371415.1 Acinetobacter sp. A3 | reverse complement strand
TGAGTAATGCCAGTCAGTTAAGAGATTGACTGGCTTTTTCTTGGGTATTTTTGAGGTTTTCCTTTTACAACCCTTGGATAACTCCTCACTCTTCTCTCAGGTATAACATACCGATTAGATTTCTCCATTAAACTTTCCAGATGTTTGGGTAGATTACCTGCAGAAGCCAAAGAGTCGAATCTGAGTAAATTAAGAAGGGCAATAGATGCAATATGAAAACTGATCCTCAACGGGCTTACTTTGGCACGTTGAGCCATATATTTCATTTGTCTTCTTAGAACATTATAAGCAATCAAGACACCCCATAATTCTTGATAAATTAAGTCTGGCTGTTTGCTTCTTAAGTGCTTACCTTCCTGTAAATTGCTTTTAATTTCTCGGTAACACATTTCAATTTCCCAACGCTGAGCATATAACTTTGCCAAGGCTATAAGTGGGTATGTCTTTGAATCTAATAATGAAGTGATATAACGGCGGATTTTTCCTGCCTGCTCAACTTCAATTAAACGTGCTTCCCAGTAATCTCCTAATGCTGGATTAAGTTTTTTGGCTCTTGCTGATATTGGCATCCTGATATGAAAATCATGTGGGGAATTTCGTTTAATTATGTCATAACGTAAATTATCTTTAGCTCGCATAAGCCAATGGCTTGATTCTCCACGTGTTTGCCAGCCTATTAAAAAATCAGCAGAGAAATAAGCTCGATCAAACAAAGTAATACTTTGTGCTGGAGGAGATAATTGATTTGCTAATGTGAGTTCACCTTGATCCATACTGCCTATTTGGGCATCTATGATTTCATGAGTATTGGTATTCACTAGACACGTGGCTCTAACTTGTGGGTAAGGTGCTACAGCAGTTTTACCTTTAGATGAGCCAAAATGATTAAAATTCTCCTTGGTCAGTGGCATAGACCAAACCACCCCGTCAACAGCACATACACTAAGACCTTGAAAGGTTGAATATTGTTGTTGTGATTCATCAAACCATGCTTGGCTGATTAAGGAGAATAAGGCAGCTAAGGGTTCTCGACCTAAACGTTGTCGAGCTTGGACAGCTGCACTAGGAACACAATAATCTGTTGTACCAAACACGAGTTTTAATTGTTCTACCACATAGCTGATGGGTTGATTGCGAAACAAGGCAAGCCCAAGAACAAGCCAAACCACGTGCTCAGCAGGTAATTTTCTCCTTCTGATCGATGCCTTACCTGTTTGATGCAGGCTTGTTTCAATCCAATTTAAATCAATAAGTTCACAAAAATGGTTGAGTGATGGGAGAGCATGTTCAAGAGTGGATTCTAAATGTTCAGATAAAGACATAAAAAAATGAGCGTATTTACATACACTCATTTTTACTACATTTT
>NZ_JAAZQW010000083.1:0-1404 GCF_012371415.1 Acinetobacter sp. A3 | reverse complement strand
CATGACCTCAGGCATACTGCGGTCATGAATACGCTGCCTGACTTAAGCCAACTGACCCATGAACAACTGCTGGAATTCACCAGACAGTTGGCGATGCAGCATCAGTCTCTAGCACAATCAAACCAGCAATTAGATGCCAGAGTTCAACATCTTGAAGTCACCAATCAGCAATTAGATTCTAAAGTTCAACATCTTTCTATTCTCAATCAAAAATACGAGCATGAACTCGCACTATTTAAACAGCACAAATTCGGCAGTAAAAACGAACATCTCACTGCAAAACAAATCCATCTGTGGGATGAAGCGGTTGAAGAAGATATCGCAGCCGTTGATCTGGAATTAGAACGATTAAATGCAGATAAAACCCATGCAGCGACACAGAAAGCCACAGTCAACAAACCTAAACGTCGACCACTGCCAGATCATCTACACACCATCCGTATTGAGCATGAACCTGCATCAACCCAATGTGCTTGTGGCTGCCGACTCCGTCGTATCGGCGAAGATGTCAGTGAAAAACTGCATTTCAGACCGGCACAGTTCTATAAGGAACAGCATTTGCGTGGCAAATGGGTCTGTGATCAGTGTGACACCCTGACTCAGCAAGCGATGCCCGCCTATGTGATTGATAAAGGCATTGCTTCACCTGAACTGCTCAGCCATGTTTTGGTATCGAAATATGCCGATCATTTGCCGCTGTACCGTCAACGTCTGATCTATCAGCGGGCGGGAATCGAACTTTCTAGATCAACTTTATCTGACTGGATAGGTCGCTGCGGTGTAGAACTGGAACCTCTGGCCAATGCCTTAAAAGAGGTGGTACTACAACAGCAGGTGCTGCATGCAGATGAAACACCGGTCACCATCATGCGGATGGGTGAGAATAATAAAAAACCGAAGAAAGGTTATGTCTGGGCCTATGCCACCACACAGTACAATCCAGTTCAGGCGGTGATCTATGACTTTCAGGATAGTCGTTCAGGCCAGCATGCTGAAGAGTTGTTAGCGGCAATGTAAAAATGACCCCCCAACAGCATTTGAAAATTGACCCCCTTGGTTAATATAGTGGTCTTTTTGGACTGCTCAACATGTTAACTTTGGAGCAAGCAGTGACAATCCAAATACTTCATCAACAAGGTCAATCTATTAAGGCAATTAGCCGCGAACTCGGTATTTCTAGAAATACTGTGTGTAAATATTTACGATCTCAAGTAACACCTAAATATCAACGAACACAATCTAAAGTGAGTATTCTTGAGCCTTATAAACCGTATTTAATCAAACGAGAGATGGCTCCGGAAATTTGAACAACTCCTATAAGTGATACTCTGCTCCTCAAATGATGTTATAAACATCAATATATGGAGTATTTTATGGCACGTAGACCAAGAAGAAATCATTCAA
>NZ_JAAZQW010000082.1:0-1861 GCF_012371415.1 Acinetobacter sp. A3 | reverse complement strand
GCTTGTAATGCCTTACTTGGTTCCAAATGAGTTATTAACAGGTTGGCTATTGTATCTGAAATTTCATGTTCAGCAAGGGCTGAATCAAGATATTTGATCTGATCAGGTTTAAGTGATCTTTTATGAATCGATTGATGCTTGTGATACAACAACTGTTTGGGTGTTGTATAGTCAAGCCTCACGAGCAATTAGTATTGGTCAGCTTCACATATCGCTATGCTTCCACATCCAACCTATCAACGTCGTAGTCTTCAACGGCTCTTTAGGAGGCATAAAGCCTCGGGGAAATCTTATCTTGAGGTAGGCTTCCCGCTTAGATGCTTTCAGCGGTTATCCCTTCCGAACATAGCTACCCGGCGATGCGACTGGCGTCACAACCGGTACACCAGAGGTTCGTCCACTCTGGTCCTCTCGTACTAGGAGCAGATCCTCTCAAATTTCCAGCGCCCACGGTAGATAGGGACCGAACTGTCTCACGACGTTCTAAACCCAGCTCGCGTACCTCTTTAAATGGCGAACAGCCATACCCTTGGGACCTGCTTCAGCCCCAGGATGAGATGAGCCGACATCGAGGTGCCAAACACCGCCGTCGATATGAACTCTTGGGCGGTATCAGCCTGTTATCCCCAGAGTACCTTTTATCCGTTGAGCGATGGCCCTTCCATACAGAACCACCGGATCACTAAGACCTACTTTCGTACCTGCTCGACTTGTGGGTCTCGCAGTTAAGCGCGCTTTTGCCTTTATACTCTACGCGTGATTTCCGACCACGCTGAGCGCACCTTCGTACTCCTCCGTTACTCTTTAGGAGGAGACCGCCCCAGTCAAACTACCCACCAGACATGGTCCTCGTCCCGGATAACGGGACAGAGTTAGAACCTCAACATTACCAGGGTGGTATTTCAAGGACGGCTCCACTCGAACTAGCGTCCGAGTTTCAAAGCCTCCCACCTATCCTACACAAGTAAGGTCAAAGTTCAATGTCAAGCTGCAGTAAAGGTTCACGGGGTCTTTCCGTCTAGCCGCGGGTACACCGCATCTTCACGGCGAATTCGATTTCACTGAGCCTCTGCTGGAGACAGCGCCGCCATCATTATGCCATTCGTGCAGGTCGGAACTTACCCGACAAGGAATTTCGCTACCTTAGGACCGTTATAGTTACGGCCGCCGTTTACTGGGGCTTCGATCAAGAGCTTCGCTTACGCTAACCCCATCAATTAACCTTCCAGCACCGGGCAGGCATCACACCCTATACGTCCACTTTCGTGTTTGCAGAGTGCTATGTTTTTAATAAACAGTTGCAGCGGCCTGGTTTCTGAGGCTGTCGACAGCTCAAGGAGCAAGTCCTATCACCATCAACAGCGTACCTTCTCCCGAAGTTACGGTACCATTTTGCCTAGTTCCTTCAGCAGAGTTCTCTCAAGCGCTTTGGTCTACTCGACCTGACCACCTGTGTCGGTTTCGGGTACGATTCCAGTGTAACTGAAGCTTAGAGACTTTTCCTGGAAGCAGGGTATCAGCCACTTCACTGTACAAGTACAGCTTGCTATCAGATCTCAGCATAGAGCACCCCGGATTTGCCTAAGATGCATGCCTACTTCCTTTCACCTGGACAACCAACGCCAGGCTGACTTAACCTTCTCCGTCCTCTCATCGCATTACACTGAAGTATTGGAATATTAACCAATTTCCCATCGACTACGCCTCTCGGCCTCGCCTTAGGGGTCGACTCACCCAGCCCCGATTAACGTTGGACTGGAACCCTTGGTCTTTCAGCGAACGGGTTTTTCACCCGTTTTGTCGTTACTCACGTCAGCATTCGCACTTCTGATACCTCCAGCAGACTTCTCAATCCACCTTC
>NZ_JAAZQW010000081.1:0-1922 GCF_012371415.1 Acinetobacter sp. A3 | reverse complement strand
TCATTGATTGATTGGTTTAAATTACTCGAAGTTTATTTGAGCGAAATTTAAGTCAGAAAATTGATGAGCCAGATTTGGAAGTTTAGATTAAAACTTCAAAATGATTTTAACTGAAGAGTTTGATCATGGCTCAGATTGAACGCTGGCGGCAGGCTTAACACATGCAAGTCGAGCGGGGAAGGTTGCTTCGGTAACTAACCTAGCGGCGGACGGGTGAGTAATGCTTAGGAATCTGCCTATTAGTGGGGGACAACATTCCGAAAGGAATGCTAATACCGCATACGTCCTACGGGAGAAAGCAGGGGATCATTTGACCTTGCGCTAATAGATGAGCCTAAGTCGGATTAGCTAGTTGGTGGGGTAAAGGCCTACCAAGGCGACGATCTGTAGCGGGTCTGAGAGGATGATCCGCCACACTGGGACTGAGACACGGCCCAGACTCCTACGGGAGGCAGCAGTGGGGAATATTGGACAATGGAGGAAACTCTGATCCAGCCATGCCGCGTGTGTGAAGAAGGCCTTTTGGTTGTAAAGCACTTTAAGCGAGGAGGAGGCTCTCTTGGTTAATACCTGAGAAGAGTGGACGTTACTCGCAGAATAAGCACCGGCTAACTCTGTGCCAGCAGCCGCGGTAATACAGAGGGTGCGAGCGTTAATCGGATTTACTGGGCGTAAAGCGCGCGTAGGTGGCTAATTAAGTCAAATGTGAAATCCCCGAGCTTAACTTGGGAATTGCATTCGATACTGGTTGGCTAGAGTATGGGAGAGGATGGTAGAATTCCAGGTGTAGCGGTGAAATGCGTAGAGATCTGGAGGAATACCGATGGCGAAGGCAGCCATCTGGCCTAATACTGACACTGAGGTGCGAAAGCATGGGGAGCAAACAGGATTAGATACCCTGGTAGTCCATGCCGTAAACGATGTCTACTAGCCGTTGGGGGATTTGATCCTTTAGTGGCGCAGCTAACGCGATAAGTAGACCGCCTGGGGAGTACGGTCGCAAGACTAAAACTCAAATGAATTGACGGGGGCCCGCACAAGCGGTGGAGCATGTGGTTTAATTCGATGCAACGCGAAGAACCTTACCTGGCCTTGACATAGTAGAAACTTTCCAGAGATGGATTGGTGCCTTCGGGAATCTACATACAGGTGCTGCATGGCTGTCGTCAGCTCGTGTCGTGAGATGTTGGGTTAAGTCCCGCAACGAGCGCAACCCTTTTCCTTACTTGCCAGCATTTCGGATGGGAACTTTAAGGATACTGCCAGTGACAAACTGGAGGAAGGCGGGGACGACGTCAAGTCATCATGGCCCTTACGGCCAGGGCTACACACGTGCTACAATGGTCGGTACAAAGGGTTGCTACACAGCGATGTGATGCTAATCTCAAAAAGCCGATCGTAGTCCGGATCGCAGTCTGCAACTCGACTGCGTGAAGTCGGAATCGCTAGTAATCGCGGATCAGAATGCCGCGGTGAATACGTTCCCGGGCCTTGTACACACCGCCCGTCACACCATGGGAGTTTGTTGCACCAGAAGTAGGTAGTCTAACCGCAAGGAGGACGCTTACCACGGTGTGGCCGATGACTGGGGTGAAGTCGTAACAAGGTAGCCGTAGGGGAACCTGCGGCTGGATCACCTCCTTAACGAAAGATTGACGATTGGTAAGAATCCACAACAAGTTGTTCTTCATGACGATGTATCTGAGGGTCTGTAGCTCAGTTGGTTAGAGCACACGCTTGATAAGCGTGGGGTCACAAGTTCAAGTCTTGTCAGACCCACCACTACTGACGACGCAAGAGATTGCAGAGTAAACGGAAATCAGAAACATTGACTTATTGATAAGCTGGGGACTTAGCTTAGTTGGTAGAGCGCCTGCTTTGCACGCAGGAGGTCAGGAGTTCGACTCTCCTAGTCTCCACCA
>NZ_JAAZQW010000080.1:0-2241 GCF_012371415.1 Acinetobacter sp. A3 | reverse complement strand
CCATTAGAGAAATTTGCTCAGCTTGTTGATTATCATAAGACTTTTCAAACTGTCGCACCTCATGTTTGAATTCGCCTAGGGTGGGTACTTTTATTTTTGGTCACTAATTTATTGTGATATTCAACAATAATAACCAACATATAATTTTTGTTTTTAAGGGTATTTTACTATTTGGTAAAATTTTATTGATGGTGTTTATCATAAAGATAATGAGGAATGAACTCAGTACCAATTTAAACGGATTCTTCTAACGCTTATTTGAAAGTCCAGATTGAATGGCAGCAGCTTTTAAGATGAACAGCCCTTATAAGATATGTCGAAACGTCATGTTTAATCGACCATCTTTAATTTTGGCTTGTTTAGGGACACTATGCTGCCAGAAGTGTTGTAGCTCTCCATACATAATCAATAAATCACCATGAGCTAAACGAATTTCAATTTTATCTTCATGATCATCATTACGACGCAATAAGAAACGACGAGATTCACCAAAGTTCAGTGATGCAATAGTTGGGTTTAGTCCCAATTCTTTTTCGGCATCAGTATGCCAAGAAATATAGTCTTGACCACTTCGATACCAATTTAATAACACACTATTAAATGGAGTGTCGCATACAGTTGCTAACTGTTGTTTCATCCACAGTAAAGCTGAGTTCCAAGGATTAGGGTGTAATAATATGCCTGAATATTTATAGGCTTTTCCTGTATCTCCATACCATGCAGATATGCGAGGTAAGGTATGAGATTTACCATACATTTTGATGGTGTCTTGATGCCATTGGATATTTTTCCAATCAATTTGATTAATATCTTGTACCTGATGCCAATTGGTATGATTCCAATCATATTGGCTATTTTCAAAAAATACAGCCAATGTTCGATCAGCTATTTTTTTTTCAATAAATTGAGGAATGTAGCGTAAAGTTCCATGTGGCACTTCGATATCATACCCACGTCCACAAGGACTGGGTTGCATTGGATATGTCTGCTGACTAAACAAAACTTCTGGTTCATTAAACAGATTATTCATATTGATTAGCTCCCATTAAATACATGCAGCGTAGGCACGAATCGGTGCTGGGCGTTCCTGTATGCATCGGCTATTTAAGTTATATTCCGTAATACGGACTGTACCATGATGATTGAGGTAAAGTTGTTGAGGAGAAAGTAGTTGATGAAATGTATCGAAGCCCTTATTTCCTGTAATAAAGTCTGGGCTTACAGCATAAACATAGTGTTTGCTATGGCGTGCATATTGTTTCATTTCATGGCATAAGTGACTCATGCTGAATTGCACACTTAAATACATGTCTAATACATTGCTCAGTAAATGAATACTTGGCAATTGATTTATATTGGCGGCCATAAAATCAGGTTCCAGTTCATCTAGAGTGCAGGCATGATGAATAATATTCAGCTTAATATCGTGATGTTGGGCTTTCTGCGTGATCCAGTGTGATGCACGTGCTAATGCAGCAGCAGAAGGTTCCACAAGAATGACATCCAAACGATCGATGCTATAGCCTTGATCCAACACGTATTCAATCCAAGCCAATGTTGCAATACCTTGCCCACATCCATAATCGACGATGCAGGCTTGAATAGGAATATGCTTTTCAAATGTACTGTATTGAAAACTATGAGCAAATACAGTTTGCATGCGCAGATAATGTCCCCAACCATAAAGTGCCATATAGCTGATTAAGTCATCAGAATGATGTAGAGGGTTCTTTGCACGAGCTGTCTTTTTACTGAACTGATAGTAGTCAAATTGTGGTTGTAGATTATTTTGAAAGAAATCAACATGCTCTGCACAGAGTTGTTCAAAGTCGTGTGCCAGAAAAGATTGTAAAAATTGATCTTCTTGTTGTGCTTGGAATTTGAGGAGAGCGTTCATTTATAGTATCCAAAGTCATGATGTCTTTGAATACAAGATAGAGCGCTTTGGTCATAAATTTAGATTTCATAAGCTTATAGTGTCAACGGCATTCTAAAATTGACCCCTCTTACCTTATAAATGGCAAAGTAAAATTGACCCCTTTGATCGGGTAGTCTGTTCAGACTTAAACCAAGATTTACTTAAAGCAAAAGTATTCGTCTTGCACTCGGGCAAAGCAGTGCTTTGCTGATCCTCGTTCATCCCTTATCTACAGGGAAGTATCCAAAAACAGATACTATCGAGGGTTCACGTCTAACTCAAGCGAAGCTTTCGTCTTGCACTCGGGCAAAGCAGTGCTTTGC
>NZ_JAAZQW010000007.1:0-90878 GCF_012371415.1 Acinetobacter sp. A3 | reverse complement strand
CAAATCTGGCTCATCAATTTTCTGACTTAAATTTCGCTCAAATAAACTTCGAGTAATTTAAACCAATCAATCAATGATAATATTTCGATTAATCAATCAGTAAAAACCCACACAAGTTGTTCTTCATAATCTCTTAATGATCTTGCTGTTATTTCGTCAATAACAGCCCAACTCAAACAACGTTGCGTTGGTGTGCTGCGTATTCTATACAGTTTTCAAATAGACGCAATATGTTTTTTAGGTTTTTTTGAAAAAAAGTATCACTCGCCTAAACTTTAGGCGTATTTAATAGTTTTATCATGTATTTCTTCTTTTAGGTTAAATTTTTATGTGATTTGAATTGGTTTTTCAAATAAATTCTTTTTAGCCCATAGTAGAAAACAACCAGTTCTGTTGAACTGGTTGTAAATTTAAATTAGTTTGCCTGTTCTGCAAGCCACGACATAAATTTTTGTCGCTCAGCCTTATTGGCCTGCTGCCAAATTTGTATAAGTTGCTGTTCTTTGCCTTGTGGCTTCTGTGCAGTCTTAACTGAAGGTGTGTTTTCTGTAGCTAAGACAGCGGCAGTTGTATAAACAGCCGCAGGTTGATTGGCCGGTGCTTGCGTATGATCAGTTGCATCTACGGTTTTGCCAAACAAACTACCACTTAACCACGAACCTGTGCTTGCTTTAGCACCCGTTTGTTGAACCAATAATTGATTTTTTTGATTATATAAGCCCACAGTCGGTTGATCTTTAAATTCTTTAGCTGCTTCAAAGTCTTTTGGTGGATTCACTAAAACGAGTCGATAGTTCTCACCATCTTGCAACACTGGTGTTTTAAGCTGAATCACACCCGATTTTAAAATATCGTGTGCGCCATTATGATGTTCAAAATATTGCTGATAACGCAAGTTAATTGTATTTTCGCCTGCATTCACTTTCACTTGCTGCGCAGAACGGAATAAGCCTGCTCGTACTTCCTGATCATTCACAGCCAGCAATTTAATTTCTTCAGGAACAGAAATAGTGACTGCTGAAAATACTGAACTGCAAGCCATTAATGCTAGACCCGCCACACCAAGTTTTAACGTCATTTTTCACTCGATATCATTTATGAAAGTTTGATTGCACTATGCAATGTATAAATGACAGTTTTATGACAGCAAGTAATCCCTGTAATTTTCATGTAAATGTGACTTTTAAATCCCCCCTTACATTCCATTCATATTTTTGACAATGCTTAAAAATAAAAAAGTAGGATGAATGATCACCCTACTTTTACTTATGGATTGAAAAGGCTTAAAGCTTAGTTAAAAGTTTTAAAACGCTCTGCATCATCCATAAATGTTTTTTCGCCTGCAGGTGCTTCAATTGAACCGAATACCAATTGGCCACGTAGCTTCCAATTCACAGGAATTTCAAAAGTTTGTGCCACTTCTTCATCTATAATTGGGTTGTAGTGCTGTAATGATGCACCCACATTGATTTCAGCTAATGCAGTCCATGCTGCAACTTGAGCAATACCAGTTGAATGCTCTGACCAAACTGGGAAGTTATCTGCATAAAGTGGGAACTGCTCTTGCAAGGCTTTTACAACATTTTGATCTTCATAGAACAATGCTGTACCAAAACCTGCAGCAAAGCTGTTAATTTTTGCTTCGGTATTTGCAAAAGCTTCTGCAGGAACCATTTTGCGTAAAGTTTCTAAAACAATATTCCAGAACTGAGTATGTGATGCACCGTATAAAGTCACTACACGTGAAGACTGTGAGTTAAATGCTGATGGACTCAAACGAACCGCTTGCTTGATTGTGTTTTCAATCGTTGCTTGATCTACAGGAACATTTTTTCCAATAGCGTAGATTGAACGGCGTTTTTCTAATTGATTTAAAAATGACATTTTTTATTCCTCTTAAGAATTTTGGTAGCAACTCACTGATACAGCAATATTAAGCAGTTTATTTAGCATAAACATTACAAAAAATACGACAGTGTGTTTTATGTATAGAACGATTATAGTTTTATAAAGTTACCAAATACCTGCTGATTACCCCAAAATAGTTTGCACTACTTTAGTAAATCAAGCTCCTATAGAACACACTGACCATCACTATAAAAGAAATTTATTTCAATTTAAATCAATATGATAAACAAATGAGTTTAAGCATAAATTTTGAATTGATTTTGATAATGTGCATGACTACGTTCAGGCACTTGTTCTTCAATTGAGCCAAAAACAAGTTGTGAACGCAGCAACCAAGTATCAGGAATATCAAAATGAGCAGCCACAGCAAGATCTATGTTCGGGTTATAGTGTTGTAGTGATGCGCCAATACCTGAGTCAGCTAAAGCCGTCCACACCGCAAACTGCGCCATGCCTGAAGTTTGCTCAGACCAAATTGGAAACTCTGCTGCATTAAAGGGTACTTTCTTTTGTAACTGACGAATCACTTGCTGATCTTCATAAAACAGTACCGTACCAAAAGCAGCAGCACATTGTTCAATTTTCATTTTCGTACCTGCAAAAATCTGTTCGGGTACCAATTGACGCTGTACGTCCTGCACAATGCTCCAAAATTTTTGATGTGATTCAGAAAATAAGATCACCACACGTGTACTTTGTGAATGATGTGCAGATGGACAACTACGCACCGCTTCCTGAATTAACTCAGTCATATAGGTTTGACTATAATGAATACGTTTTCCTAAAGCATAAATACTACGGCGTTTTTTTAATTGATCAATGAAAGTTAGCTCATGGCCATCCTGAATTGGTTTTTTCTTGAGTTTAAAATCTTTGGTGATATCTGCTGTAAGCACATGACCAATTTTATTTAGCAATGTCATTTTAACTTCCCCAAAAAATCAATTAAAACAAGCGAATATTTTTTCTTATTCTATATAGACTCCTGTGGATTTATTCACATTCGTATTTTTTAGATGTTGCTTTTTACAACACTTAAACCCGCTAAAAACAACAAACTCCGCATTTTGCGGAGTTTATGTGAAACACATAGCATTTTATACTATGTGTTCAAAAATCTTGTTTCTAAGATTCTTATTTCTCAGTTTCAAAAAGTGCTGCTACAAATGATTTTGCTGAGAATGGACGCAAGTCATCAATTTTTTCACCTACACCAATAAAACGAATAGGCACATGCGTACGACTTGCAATGTTAAATAACACACCGCCTTTTGCTGTACCATCTAGCTTAGTAATGGTAATTCCTGTCAAGCCTACTGCTTCATCAAACATTTCAACTTGGTTAATGGCATTTTGACCTGTGCCTGCATCAACCACCAACATCACTTCATGTGGTGCTGTTGCATCAATTTTTTGCATCACACGTTTTACTTTGGTCAATTCTTGCATCAAGTTGCTTTTATTGTGCAAACGACCTGCGGTATCTGCAATCAGTACATCAATACCTTTAGCTCGTGCACTCTCAAAAGCATCAAAAATAACTGAAGCACTGTCTGCACCGTGACCCTGTGCAACTACAGCAACATCGTTACGTTCGCCCCAAATTTGTAATTGCTCAGTCGCTGCTGCACGGAAAGTATCACCTGCCGCCAGCATAACTTTTTTACCTTCACCTTGTAGGCGTTTTGCCAGTTTACCAATGGTTGTCGTTTTACCTACACCATTTACACCCACGACTAAAATTACATACGGTGTTTTATTCGGGTCAATATGTAATGGTTTTACGCGTGGTGCAAGCAAAGCCACCAATTCTTCTTGTAGTGCTTTATATAAAGAATGTGAATAAATCAGATCGCCACGCGCAGTACGTTCAGTCAAATTGGCAATAATCGTTTTGGTCGCATCTACACCAATATCTGCAACCAGAAGCTGTTCTTCAACTTCTTCCAATAACTCATCATCAATTTCTTTACCGCCAATCAAAATATTGACCATACCATCGGCAAAGTTTTTACGCGTTTTGGTCAGACCTTCTTTCATACGACTGAAGAAACCACCTTTTGCTGGCGTCTCAGTCATAGCGGAGTCTTCTGCAGCGACAAGTTCAGAAACTTCTGCTTGTACAGGTGGTGTTTCAACAATCGGAACATTTACCGCAGGTAAGTTTGGTAACGTGACATCATCATCTCCGATATCAGCATCAATCAAAAATTTATTTTGCCCATTAGATTGCTGTTGCATGCCGAATCCTTGTAAAGCATTGCGTTAAAAAATCGGATTCTATCATAAACCAAACGCTTTTACTTTGCATTGCAATCACATAGCCACATACAAAATTGCAGCAAGCAGGCCTTGCCTTTGCGCTTTAATTTCTGAAAGATAGGGTTACAACTGTTGCTAAACTTGCTGCCATGTTCCGATTGCCTATTAAGTCTGTTTGTCTTTTGCTCTTCAGTGCAGCACTTTCAATGAGTCACGCAGATACGCCTATTCAAACCAGACAGCCAAGCTTTGAAACCACGCTGAGTAATGGCTTAAAAGTGATTATTCGTGAAGATCACCGTGCACCGATGGTAATGACACAAATTTGGTACAAGGTTGGTAGTAGTGATGAGTCTGGCAACCTTTTGGGCATTTCACATGTTTTAGAACACATGATGTTTAAAGGTACAGCCAAAGTCCCGAATGATGAATTCACCCGTTTAAGTCGTATTTATGGTGGTAGTGTCAATGCATCTACTTTCACAAATTACACCCAATATTATCAACTCTATCCCAAAGCCTATTTTCCTTTAGCCCTAGAACTTGAAGCGGATAGAATGAGTAACCTATTACTACGTCAGCAAGATTTTGAACCTGAAATTAGAGTGGTAATGGAAGAACGACGCCAACGTACCGATGATAATCCTCGAGCCATGGCATTTGAACGCTTTAAATGGATTGCTTATCCGACCAGTCATTATCGCCAACCGATTATTGGACACATGAAAAATCTGCAAAATATTCAATTGCAGGATTTAAAGGACTGGTACAAAAAATGGTATCGCCCCAATAATGCAATTTTAGTAATTGTGGGTGATGTGGAAACCCAAGCCGCCTTGTTGCAAGTGCAAAAATACTTTGGCGATATTGATGCCGCTCCTCTTCCACCACGTAATGATGTTTTAGAGTTTGAGCAGTTGGGTTATCGTCACATGGAGCTGAATAGCTCCGTACAAGTACCTAACTTATATATGGCTTGGAATGTCGGCTCTTTAGCTACAGTCAAAAAACCTCAAGATGCCTATGCGCTTAGCATTATTAAACAACTATTGGATGGTGGCATTACTTCACGTTTCGAACAGCGCTTAGTGCGGGAACATAAAGTCTTAACCTCAGTCAGCATCAGTTACGACCCATACCAACGTGGCGATAGTTTATTTAGTATTTCTGCGTTACCCGCAGCAGGCATTGAGTTAAATGAGGCGCAAGCAGCTATTCAGCAAGAAATTGAGTTGCTCAAACAAGAACTTGTACAGCAAAAAGAAATTGAACGAGTGATCACTAAGTTTATTGCCAATTGGGTTTATAGTCAGGATGATCTTGCAGGACAGGCTCGCATGATTGGCAACTTAGAAGTGAATGGTTTAAACCATAAATTAATGGATGCACTACCACAACAATTTCAGGCAATTACCGCAGAAGACCTGCAACGGGTTGCTAGGCATTACTTGATTAAAGACAACCTGAGCACGCTATATTTACTACCTAAAAATAGCACCACAAACGCTAATCCTTAAACGGTCATATTCATGAAAAATCGTGTATTTCATTCTTTTATTTTCACCTTAGGACTTAGCGTGCCATTTGCCACATTCGCGATGGAAATAGATGTTGCTACAACTGCGCCACATGAGTTTTCAGAAACCAGTTTGGTTGCACCTTTACAATCACAAAATCTATTGCACAGCTTAAATGCGGTGAATGAATTACCAAATGCCCACGCACCACAGGTACACGATTTTAGAACTCGAAAACAAGCACGTAGCCTATTTGTAGAAAATACTGCATTACCAATGGTAGATATTCAATTGACCTTTAATGCGGGTTCCGCACGAGATGGCGAAGTTGAATCTGGGCTGTATGGGCTTGCCAATATGGCAGCGCAACTTATAAATGAAGGTACGCCACGATATACTGCACAAGAGGTTGCAAGCACTTTTGAAAACGTTGGTGCTCGGTTTAGTGCAACAGCATATCGGGATATGCTTGTGGTGCGTCTAAGAACGCTGTCTGACCCAGATAAAATGCACCTTGCCGTTGAAATGATGCTCGCGCTGTTAAAACACGCAACCTTTGAACCCTCAAATATTCAGCGTGTTGTATCCAATACTCAAATTGGTCAAAAACAACTTCGAGAAAACCCAAGCCGTTTAATGAATATTCGTCTGTATCGTGCAATTTATGCTAAACATCCCTACGCTGAACCGATTACAGGAACCAATGGCAGCATTAAACGGATTCAACCCCAACATTTACAGAAATTTAGAGATCAGTTTTTAGTTGCGCAGAATATGAATATTGCCATTACAGGCAAATTAAATTTAAAAGAAGCAGAAAAATTGGCGAATCGTATCAGCTTGCATATAGCACAAGGTGAAGCCGCCGCCGCACTGCCCCTACCCGTAGCTGCAAGCACATTTAACATTCAGCATATTCCATACCGCTCACAACAAGCGCATGTCAGTATCGCACAGCTAGCGACCACTCGTGATGACCCTGATTATTTAGCTTTGGAAATTGCCAATCGAATGTTAGGCAGTGGCGGTTTCAACTCAATTTTAATGAAAGAATTACGGGTAAAACGTGGTCTAACGTATGCTGTCAGTAGTTCGTTTCGTTTTACTCAAGCGACTGGATTATTTAGCATAGGCTATGCTACGCGTCAAGATCAGTTGCTTGAAAGCATTCAAGTAGCGCATCAAGCACTGATTAATTTTGTACAACAACCGATAGATGCTAAACAACTGCAAGAAACCAAGGCGGGTTTAATCCGCGCTTTTCCGAATCAATACAGCAGCAATGCCAATATTAATGCGCAACTTGGGCATATTGGTTTTTATCAGTTACCTGCTAATTACTTAGGTGATTATGCGCAGCAAGTGGCAAATATTAGTGCTGAAGATGTGCAGCGTGCGCTGCAAAAGCATATACACCCAGACCGTTTAACCTTGATCATTGTCAGTGAGCACTTAGACAAAACAACATTGGAAAAAATGCTACAACAAAACCTTTTGCCCAAAACAGTTCAAGCTAAAAATACAAGTACGCAACCCATGATGAACTAAGCTTTTCAGAATATTAGCTGCAAAACTTTGAATACGAACACATAAGAGTGGACTTGCTGAGTTTACTCTTGTGCCAAAGCAGGCAGTTGTTGAGCACGGTCTTTTTCAACTTGGTGTGCCTGCATCAACTTTAAATAATGCACATAACGAATTTGTGGTTGCTGCAATAAAAGCATCGCCATGTCTTGAGTGTTGGCATATATAGATTGCTGTGCAAGACGCTGCACATTATGAAACTGTTGCACACCAACTGGGCGATAAAGTGCAAAACTCGCCAAAACAAAGATGATGCAGATAATCACTACAATCAGAATGTTATAAATTTGCTCGAGTTTAAGTTGAGAAATAAATTGAATAGTTTTTTGAATTGCGTTGTGCATGACCTACCTCTAATAGCGCTAGTGTAGGCTGCGCTTGTTCGATGCACAAGTTAAACAGCTCAATTTTTACTGTACCGTCACGGTAAAAATTGAGCCTGATTTATAATAACGTCACTCTTTACTAACCGATTGTTCCGCGAATCACAGCAAAGTATAAAACCAAAGCAATGATGGCCAGTACAAGGAAAATAGCAAAAATGCTTAGTCCTGCTTCTGCCTCTGCAGGATGTAACTCATCTTCATCTGCTATGCGCAGCAGCTCACCATCATAAGCACGATAAAATGCGATACGGTCTTCCCGATCTAATGTCTTGGCAAAATCTGCGACACGTTTGCGTTGTGCCAAGCAATATTCACCCAAATGCACATCACGCCGAAAAATCGCTTCATCTAATTTTTTACGGTGATGGTGCGCCAAATCCACAATTTGTGTTGCCAGTGGAGGTACATCAAAAGCAAACCCGTCTATCGTATTTGTCATGTTATTCTCCTTTTTTCTGTGCTTACAGCTTTATAGTAATCAAAAAGAAACCTGATCAATGTTTAATCATGTAAACTTGAAATAAGAAAAATAGACCCGATAATTATTTGACAATTCAAACGAATTGTAATATTAGTTTAACATTAAAGCGTTAAATTGATATGAAGCCTAAAAGGTAGGCTTATATAAGTAATCATAATTAGAATAAGGAGTTTAATATGATTCAAGCAATCTCTCATCATGACTTAGAGCATGTTTATGCAAATGCGGTAAACACCATTCATTCACAAATGAACTTCCAAGACGCTGTTAAACAACTGGAAGAGGCTGCACGCGCAGGACATGGTAAAGCAGCAATGTTCTTGGCAGAACTGTATTATCAAGGCTTCCGTGTAGAACGTGATTCACTTAAAGCACAGTATTGGCAAAACATGGCCACCATGCAAGCATAATAAAACGTCACTTAGGTGGCGTTTTTTTTGACCCTATTTTTTTCAATTTGTATTTCATACATATTTGTTTACGATTTTACGCAAAGCTTAAACGGTATATTCATCAATTCTTTTTACAATATAGCCAAATTTTACAACACTACTTGATTATGAATCAGATTAGCCAACTCCAGCCCTTACCCAAGGACTTTTTTCTTAAAATTACACTATTAAAATCAATGATGTATTGTGGTGTACTTTGGGGGCTGTATCATCAAGGCTGGGCAATGAGTTCAGATCACGATGATTATATTTTCCCTTTTTGGTTAAATGCGGTTCAAGCCAATAAATATGCAGCAAAACACTGGCCACAATACAGCCCACGCAAAATTTCTGCACAGGATTTTGAAACCTTTTTATTGCCTACGCTCACCCGTTTAAATGTTACCCCTACGCTGTATGGTTCATCGAGTCAAAAGATAAAATTGACCACATCGCAAATGAAACATTTCTTTTTTAATCAGCCCATTTTAAATATTGCTTAAATCTAAACAGGATAGAATTGACGTAAAAATCAACGATTGTGACTCTAAAGTATTTGCAATTTTTACAATTCACGTTACTTTAAAAGTCAAACAATAAACAAAAAACAGGACACATAATATGACCAAGGTAACTCACGTTTTACAAGATAAAGCACATCACGAAATTTACACAATCCACCCAGAAGCAACCGTTTTAGAAGCAATTAGCCTCATGGCAGATAAAGGTATTGGTGCTTTGGTAGTGACCGATCAAAACCAGCATGTGGTTGGCATATTGTCTGAACGTGATTACACCCGTAAAGTCATTTTGATGGAGCGAACCTCTAAAGGCACGACGGTGAGCGAAATTATGACGGCAAAAGTTTTGACTGTAACCAAAAACACCAGTGTTGAAGAATGTCTAAGCCTGATTACTGATCACCACTTACGTCACTTACCTGTTTTGGAAAATGAACAATTAGTGGGGCTAGTTTCAATTGGTGACTTGGTAAAAGCCACTATGGATGATCAACGTAAACTGATTGACCAACTACAACAATATATTGCGAGCTAAGCGTTAGCCTTCTAAAAAATTACCCAAACAAAAACGCCTAAACTTTAAAAGTTTAGGCGTTTTTAATAGGCCAAGTAATTAGTTTAGACCAAGTTTCTCTGCCACATAGTCAGAGTCTTTGTCGCCACGACCTGAAAGATTCACTACAATTTTCACATCTTTCGCCATTTTAGGTGCTTCACGTAATGCCCATGCCACCGCATGTGAACTTTCTAATGCAGGTACAATACCTTCTACACGTGACAAGGTCATAAAGGCATCAAGACATTCTTGGTCTGTCGCTGTTGAATATTCCACACGACCAATGTCTTTTAAGAAGCTATGTTGTGGCCCTACACCCGGATAGTCCAAACCAGAGGCAATAGAGTGCACTGGCAATGGCTCACCATGTTCATCTTCAAGTACATAACACGCCATACCGTGAAGCTGGCCTGGTTTACCCAAAGTTAGAGTTGCAGAGTGTTGATCTGTATCTAAACCATGCCCTGCAGGTTCAACACCCACAAGTTTCACTTCTGCATCATTTAAGAAAGCAGTAAATGCACCCACTGCGTTTGAACCACCACCCACACACGCGACGATATAATCTGGGTTTACACCAAAACGCTCTTGGCTTTGTAGTTTAATTTCATCACCAATAATAGATTGGAAATCACGCACCATTTTTGGAAATGGGTGTGGCCCAACCACAGAACCAATCGCATAAATAAAGTTTTTTGGGTCTTTTAAATATTCTTCAAAAGCGCTGTCCACTGCATCTTTTAAAGTGGCTGTGCCGCGGGTTACTGAAATCAGGTTGGCACCTAGAATTTTCATTTTCACCACATTCGGGTGTTCTTTTTCAATATCGACCTGTCCCATGTGAATTTCACACGGAATACCCACCAACGCACATGCCGTCGCCAAGGCTACTCCGTGCTGCCCTGCACCTGTTTCGGCAATGACTTTGGTTTTACCCATATATTTGGCCAATAATGCCTCGCCCAAACAATGGTTAATTTTATGTGCGCCAGTATGGTTTAAATCTTCACGCTTTAAATAAATTTGCGCACCACCTAACTGTTCAGATAAACGCTTGGCATAGAATAAAGGACTTGGACGACCAACATAGTGAGTAAACAAATCTTTTAATTCATTCTGAAATTCTACCGTTTTACGAATTTCCTCATAAGCAACGTTAATTTCATCCATGGCTTCTTTTAAATGCGGTGGAATAAACTGCCCGCCATATTGCCCGAAAAAACCTTCTTCATTCGGTAATGCGATGCCATTGATTTGATGATCCATATCGATCCCCTCAGATTGAAATTCACGTTGCCTATCGTGTCTGTACTTACTTAGTCTTCGCCTAACAATCACTCAATAGTTGAGTGATATTGACGAAAATGACGCTTAACGCGCCAAATATTTAGTCATATCTTCAATGCCTTTTAAAGTCATTGGATACATATGATGTTCAAAAATTTGTTTAATTAAACCAATAGTATGGGTGTATTGCCAATAACCTTCCTGCTCTGGGTTGAGCCATGCGGTTTTTTCAAAATGCTGACGCAGACGCTGTAACCAAACTTGCCCTGCTTCATCATTCATATACTCCACCGAACCACCAATCGAATTTAACTCGTAAGGTGCCATACTGGCATCACCCACCACAATTACCCGATAGTCGCGTCCATAGGTATTCAATAAATCCCACGTGTTCATACGGGTACTGCTACGACGCAAATTGTCTTTCCAAACATAGTCATATAAGCAGTTATGGAAATAAAAATATTCGAGGGTTTTAAATTCAGTTTTAGCTGCGCTAAACAGTTTTTCACATTGGGCAATGTGAGCATCCATAGAGCCGCCTACATCAAATAGCATCAATACTTTGACACGATTGCGGCGTTCGGGAACCAGTTGCACATCTAAAATGCCCTGCTTTGCTGTTTCACGGATGGTGCCATCTATATCTAGCTCTTCCGCTGCACCTTGACGGGCAAACTTGCGTAAACGGCGCAAAGCCAATTGCATTTGCCGTGTACCTAAAATCTGCTCATCATCCAAATTGCGGTATTGACGCTGCTCCCAGACTTTAACTGCAGAACGCTTACGTCCTGGCCCACCAATACGCACACCTTCTGGATGATCACCATAAGCCCCAAAAGGTGATGTGCCACCCGTACCAATCATACGGTTGCCACCCTGATGCTTTTTATGCTGTTCACGCAAGCGCTCTTCTAGCATTTTCATCAGTTCTTCTAATGATCCTGCTTTTTTCAGTTCTTCACGCTGCTCTGGCGTAAGATGCTTTTCAAGCAACTCTAAATCAAACCAGTCTTTGGGTAATTGATGAACTTGGTTCAGCAAATCATCTAGATCAAATGTTGAAATACCATCAAAATAATCTTTCATGGCACGGTCAAATTTGTCAAAGAATCGCTCATCTTTGACCATGACCGTTTTGACTAATTGATAGAACTCGTCCTGATCTGCAAACGCCAAACCTGAAGCCACTGCTTGATTTAAGTCAATCAATTCACGTGTGCTCACAGGCACACCGTAACGACGCAAGGTGTAAAACAAGCGCACGAACATGGCGATGTACTCCTTAACGGCGTGACATAAAGGCTAAACGCTCAAGCAATTGCACATCTTGTTCGTTTTTAATGAGCGCACCATATAAGGGTGGAATGGCCTTGCTTTTATCGCTATTACGCAAAATGTCTTCTGGCATATCATCTGCCATAAGCAAGCTGAGCCAGTCAATCAATTCAGAGGTCGATGGTGGTTTCTTAAGACCCGGAACTTGGCGTAGTTTAAAGAATACTTGCAAAGCTTCGGATACCAAAGTACCTGAAATATTTGGAAAATGCACATCGATAATATCGCGCATCGTAGCTTCATCAGGGAAATCAATATAATGGAAGAAACAACGACGTAAAAAAGCGTCTGGGAGTTCTTTTTCATTATTTGAGGTGATGATTACAATCGGACGTTGTGTTGCAGTAATCGTTTCACCCGTTTCATAAACATAAAATGACATTTTATCAAGTTCATGCAACAAGTCGTTTGGAAATTCGATATCTGCCTTGTCAATTTCATCAATCAACAATACACAGCGTTCTTCGCTGGTAAATGCTTCCCACAACTTTCCAGGCTTAATGTAGTTTTTAATATCATAAACACGGTCATCGCCTAATTGGCTATCACGTAAACGTGACACCGCATCATATTCATATAAACCTTGTTGCGCTTTGGTGGTCGATTTAATGTGCCACGTAATCAGTTTCAAACCCAGACTTTGAGCCACCTGCTCAGCCAATAAGGTTTTACCTGTACCCGGCTCGCCTTTAACTAACAGAGGCTTTTGCAGGGCACGTGCGGCTTTCACCGCAAGTTTTAAGCTATCAGTCGCAATGTACTGATCTGTACCAGAGAATTGTTGTGTATCAACAGACATGATTTTACCTTAATTTTTTTAGTTACAGTGGTGAGGTCTTTTTCTTGGCAATATAGGTGCTTTGTTTTAAACGGTATTTAGACCAAAAATAACCGATCAATAAGCCAAGACCGATCACAAATAAAATGGCAGATAAATTTGCCCAAACCAATGGCATTTCTTTGGTCAATACACCAAAAAGAAGTCCAAAAATGGCAGGAGCAAGTGCCGCGTTACTGCCTTCAGATACAGTTGGCGTTAGTAAAATCGCAAACAGCATAATCCAAGTAATGCCACCCAATGGATTTGGCAAACGCTTGGCAATTGCATACCAGCACCACAAAATGATGGTGCTACCAAGCAAGTAAACAGCAATCGCAATTGCAGTTTCAGGAATTGATGCCAACGCAGTCATAACACTATTCATTTCTCAACTCCTGAACAAAAGTTATGCACCGCGTAAACCTTCTGGTTCTACGGCATTTGGATTAATTAAACCTTCTGGCGGTACTTGAATAAAGAAACCACGAGTTTGAATTGAATCCATAACGTGTAAAACATTCACACGCGCCAATTTACGGCTTTCAGACAATTGTAAATCCATCACAAAAGTCGCACGACCAAATGCGCTGCGCATTGCTTCGGGTAAGGCATCTAGTGGATTAAACTCTTCAGTTTGCTCAGGACGGGCGATGTACAAATACATCTCATCTTTTTTGCTCGATTTATAAATTGAACAGTGCATAAACAACAAAACTCTAAAAACTCAGGCAAAGGATACAACAAAAAAAACCGAGATACATTAACCATTATTAACGCATTGGTCTAAGTTTGTATGGATGTGCAAGGTTGACGGCATGTTTATTACAGAAATGTCTTTATTCAGCCACTTTCATTTGACCAGACAAATAGCGCTCATCGGCATGCAACACGTCAATTAACGGCTTGGTCAGCAATTCATAACGCCAGCCCAACAAGTAATTTGGTAGGTCTTGTTCATCGTTATGAAATACCACATGCTGATACAAAGCATTCAGCCACTTTTTACGCAACAACACTTCTTTCGGAATTTGAGTTTCCTGAACCGCAGCCTGAATCACCCGATCCATATTATCACTGACATCTTTAGAGGAATGGCGGATTGGACGGGCTAAACGCAGTGGCCATTGAGATTGATCAGGCAGGTATTTGATTAAATCCAAAATAGTTTTACCATGCTCACGCACAATATGCGGACGTAAATCTTTAATTCCACTCAGTTGGAATGAATTACGTGGATTTTTTTCAACTAAATCCAACATACTAGAATTACGCAAAATAAAACTACGTGGCTGATTCAGCGCCTTGACCATTTGTTCACGCCAAACAGCCAATTGCTGCAATTGCATAAGCTGACGACGTGAATGACGGTAATTACCAATATCTTGATACAGCAGCTCAATTGGTGTTTCTTCACCAATTTCCTGAGTTAGATGACGGCAATCTTCCTGCACAAAATCGAGTAAATGCTGCTGTTTTAAATCACTTTGTACTTTGTCTGCCAACTGCATTAAATACAGCACATCATTGGCCGCATAATTCAATTGCTCATCGGATAAGGGACGTGCCAGCCAGTCTGAACGAGTCTGCCCTTTATCAATATCAACATTCAGCATAGTTTTTAAAGCGTTTTGATAGCTGACTTGCAAGCCATGTCCTAAAAATGACATGCCGACCTGCGTATCAAAAACATTATCTAAGTTTTTTTGCTGTGCATAATGATAAATTAAATCAATATCTTCACCGCAGGCATGAAAAATATTTTGCTGCGCCTGAAACAGTTTTTCCCAAAAAGCAGTCAAATTGAGCGAAGTGCCATCTAGTAAATAGACCTGATTATTGACATTAATTTGGAATACACCCAATTTAGGCCAAAGCGTATCGACCTTAATAAACTCGGTATCTAAACCATAGATGCTGTTTTGACTCATTAATGCCAAGACATTTTCAAAATCTTTTTGTTGGTGAATAAATTGGAACATAGCGACCAGATAGACTGCACTCTCTAGAGTTTCATTTTAAACATTAAATAGCGTTTAGCTATAAAAATATAATCGGTATTTTACTTTTTTATCTTATTTTTAAGTCAATACAGATATTTTCTAGATTTTTTTATCGTTTTTTTATCTTAATTTGAGTTTTTACTCTATGTGAATTCAAGCAAATACTTTAAATGATCATTCACATGAAATAAGCACCAAGATGCTTATTTCATTCGCATCCGATTATGCACAGCTTGACTTAGAGTATGACTATCGACATATTCAAGCTCGCCACCTTGCGGTACGCCTTGCGCAATCCGCGTCATCTGCACAGGTAAATGCTTTGTGGCTTCGACCAAATAGTGCGCCGTTGCCTGACCTTCCACAGTTGCATTGGTGGCTAAAATCACTTCGGTAATATTGCCATCACTCAAACGCTGTACCAAGTACGGAATGCCAATTTCATCTGGGCCAATACCATCTAAAGGCGATAAATGCCCACCTAAGACATGGTATTTGCCACGAAAACTACCGCTTTGCTCAATGGCCATCACATCGGCCGGAGATTCCACGACACACAGCAAATGTGCATCCCGATCATGTGAGGCACAAATATTGCAGACTTCATCTTCAGTTAATGAATGGCAAATCGAACATTCGTGAATATAGCTGGTGGCTTCATTCAAAGCATGAGCCAAACCGACTGCACCTTCTCTATTTTTCATAATCAGGTGCAATGCCATGCGTTGAGCCGATTTAGGCCCAACACTTGGCAAAATGCGCAGCGCTTGTACCAGTTGATCAAAACGATCACTAAACATACGCCGTTCCTTAGAATAAACCTGCCAAGCCAGGTGGCAAGCCCATACCAGAGTTTGCAGACTTCATTTTCTCTTCAGAAATTGCTTCAGCCTGACGTGCTGCATCATTCATTGCAGCTGCAATCAAATCTTCAATCATGTCTGCATCGTCTTGCAACAATTCAGGATTAATTTCGATACGTTTCACTACATTACGGCAAGTCATAGTCACTTTCACTAAACCACCACCCGCTTCTGCATGCACTTCAGTTTGCGCAAGTTCTTCTTTGGCTTTTTTAATGTTGTTTTCCACTTCTTTTTGCATGCGCTGAGCTTGCTGCATCAACATATTAATGTTCATAAAAATCTCCGAACAAATGATCTATCGTTTTAAATAAGGTCTAAACCGCGCTCGATGTCGCGAATAATATCATCAATATCTTCCAAGCCAACAGAAACACGAATTAAACCTTCGCTGATGCCTGCTGCTTGTTTGGCTTCTGGGCTCATACGGCCATGCGATGTTGTTGCAGGATGAGTAATAGTCGACTTTACGTCACCCAAGTTACTGGTAATCGACAAAAAGCGTGTATTATCAATTACAGTCCAAGCGCCTTCACGCTCACCTTTCACTACAAACGATACAACACCCCCAAAACCAGACTGTTGCTTTTTCGCAAGTTCATGCCCTACGTGATGTGGCAGTCCCGCATAATACACTTTTTCGACTTTTGGATGTGCATCTAGCCACTCTGCAAGTTTTTGTGCGCTGGCACAATGCGCTTTCATACGCAGGCTTAATGTTTCCAAGCCTTTTAAGAAAATCCATGCATTAAACGGACTTAATGAATTACCCAAGGTACGAATAACACTGTTGATTTCTTCGACCAACTTGTCTTTACCAACAACCGCACCGCCCAAGGCACGCCCCTGACCATCAATATATTTGGTTGATGAGTAAATAATGAGGTCTGCACCAAATTTTAGTGGTTGTTGTAAAACGGGTGTACAGAAAGTGTTATCTACCGCAAATAACGCACCATGTGCATGTGCAATATCGGCAATCGCTTGTAAGTCACCCACCTGAGCCAATGGATTTGATGGCGTTTCAATAAATAACAGACGGGTGTTTGGACGAATCGCTTGTTTCCAACTGTCTAAATCTTCTAAATCGACAAAAGTGACATCTACCCCAAACTTCATCACATATTTTTCAAACAGTGAAATAATAGAGCCAAAGACCGCACGTGAACACACCACATGATCGCCTGCTTTAAGATAAGCCAAGGTCACAGCATGCACTGCCGCCATACCTGAGCTTGTTGCCACAGCACGTTCTGCACCATCCAAAACAGCTAAACGCTTCTCAAAAGCCTGTACGGTTGGGTTGGTATAACGTGAATAAGTATTACCTTCAATTTCGCCTGAAAACTTGGCGGCTGCATCGGCAGCATTTTCACAGACAAAAGATGACGTCAGAAAAATTGGTTCACTGTGTTCACTTTCAAATGTACGGTTATGCCCTGTACGAATCGCTAAAGTATCTAATTGATATGCAAGGTCGTCTGGTTGACTCATCTTTACTGCTCAGCCCTTAATCTAGTCCTAAGACCTGTTTGTTAATAATTGCCAATATTTTGAGCGCCAAGCGTATTTAAGGTCAAGGTAAAATGTATAAATATCGCTTAGACTTCATTCAAATCGGCGCCTTGTGTGATGGAACACCTCATGAATCAGTTACAACGAAAATTTAATCCGCACCGAAAAAAACTGAAAAACCTCAGTACACGTCTGTTTAAGAGTCGGGATTTGATTCTGTCGCAGTCCACAGCCTATGAAATTGTTGCACGTTATAAACATGCACAGATTCGTTATTACGCCTCGCCCAACAAGCAATACAAAGAACCGCTGGTATTTGTGGCACCGCTTGCCATTACCATGTCCATTTACGATTTATATCCGTATCGCTCACTGGTCAAGCATTTTCAGCATAGTGGTTTTGATGTCTATCTGATTGATTGGGGGCAATTAACCTATCAGCATCGTCATCTAAATTTTATGGCTTTTATAGATGATGCTTTGCCACATTGTATTCAGCATATTTTACAGCATGCACAAACTACACAAATCTCTTTGCATGGCTGGAGTATGGCAGGTGTCTTTGCCATGCTTTACACTGCAAAACACCGACCTGAACATGTTAAAAATTTAATGATTTTGGGCAGCCCTGTGGACAGTTATGCGTCGGGCCGTGTGGGTAAGCTATTTCAAATCACCAATCGTTTGATTTCCAAATACCCGAAACTGCAACATGCATTTTATTCGGGCAACATTCCCAAGCATTTTATTCATACGCCAGGTTTAATTAATGCGATAGGTTTTAAAATTTTAGACCCGAAAGCGTGGTTGGAAAGCAATAAACAGATGCTTTCCAATTTACATGACTTACAGACTTTACATGAAAATGCCACGCTCGCCAATTTTTTAAACAATATGATTGATTATCCTGGCGGCATTAATCAGGACATGGTGTTAAATGTTTGGCTGCAAAACCCACTTAAACAAGGACATATTCAGCTCAAACAGCACAATATTGACCTAAAAGATATCAATTGCCCGCTTTTGGTTGGTGCAGGTGACAGTGATCAGATTGTCACAGCAGAGGCAGCTCAACCTTTGTGTGAATTGACAAGTAGTACCGATGTCACGTTTACTCTTATTCCTGGCGGGCATTTAGGTTTAATGTCCAGTCAAAAAAGTGCCAATGAATTTTGGCCTAAATTGACCACATGGTTAGAACAACGATCCAGCAAAATCGCATAAAGAGAGCACGAATATGATTCAATCTGTTGCATTTATTGGCTTAGGCGCAATGGGCTACCGCATGGCAGCACATTTACCCAAACATTTTGACACGGTCTATGTTTGGAATCGTAACTTTGCCAAAGCCGAACAACATGCTGCAGAATATAATACTCAAGCGGTTGAATTGGCTCAAGCGGTACAAGCAGATATTATTTTTTCTTGCTTGCCTACCAGTACCGAAGTTGAAAACCTAATTGCACAAGTTCAACTTAAAGCAGGTTCAGTTTGGGTCGATTGCACCAGTGGCGTACCTGAAAGCGCCAAAAAACTAGTACAACAGCTTGAAGCCCAAAACGTCGATTTCTTAGATGCACCTGTAAGTGGCCAAACCATTGGTGCAGAAAATGCCACCTTAACGGTCATGATTGGTGGTAAAGCAGCCGCCTTTGAAAAAGCGCTCCCTGCAATTCAGGCTTTTGGTAAAGTGATTCAGCACGTTGGCGAGCCAGGTGCAGGTTTTGCAGTTAAAGCGGTGAATAATATGCTAATGGCGGTCAGCCTATGTGCTGCTGCTGAAGGTTTTACTACCCTAAAAGCACATGGGGTAAATTTAAATCAGGCTCTGCAATGCATTAATGCCTCGAGTGGCAAAAGTGCCGTAACAGAAATGATTTTACCGCAGCGAGTATTAAATCGCGCTTTCCCAAATACCTTTGCCCTGCCTTTACTTGCCAAAGATACTGGGATTGCACTGGATTTAGTTCGTGAAGCTGCCTTGCCTGCACCCGTGCTGGCATTAACTCAAAGTCTGATTCAAGCCGCAAATTTAACTGCAGAAAAAGACAGTGATTTTTCCACTGCCGTGAAAATGTATGAATTATGGAGTAATATTACCCTAGAGTAATAACTCGCCATTGAATACGCAGCCACAAACCCAATAATGTATATAAGTGCTTCGTCACCCTACAAACCACAGAGGAAACTCTTATGAAAAAGTTTAGCATTGCCGTATTTGCAAGCCTTGCAACTTTTATCGGGGCAAATTCAACTGCTTTTGCTTCTGAGCAAGAATGTCAAAAATTAAAAAATGATCACGATGTTATTTATGCATCTAAAGGTTTCTGCTTTAAAGACCCTGAAGCTAAAGCACGTTTTGGTAATGACAACTGCTATACAACCAAGCCAAAGTTCTCTGAAAAAGAACAACAACGCCTTGATGCAATTAAAGCACGTCAAAAAGAATTGAACTGTAAATAACAGTTTTGAAAATAAGCTGAATTGAAGGAATTATTATGGCTTACGATGATCAAAATATTTTTGCAAGAATTTTACGTGGTGAGCTTCCTGCAATAAAAGTGTATGAAGATGAACACGTGCTTGCGTTTATGGACATCATGCCTCAAGCCGATGGTCACACCTTGGTTATTCCTAAAACACCTGCAGTCACCTTATTGGATCTACCTGCCGAAGCTGCAGCATATACCATCCAAATTGTGCAAAAAATAGCCAAAGCCATTGAAAAAGGCTTAGGAGTAGATGGTATTGTGCTCATGCAACTGTCTGGTGCAAGTGCTGGACAAACTGTACCGCATGTACATTTCCATTTAATTCCAACTTCAGTTCACGAACTTGGAAAACATGCTGCACAAATGGGTGATCAGGAAAAAATCCTAGCACTGGCCGAAAAAATTAAAGCAGCGCTTTAAAATATTTCCAAAACTGTATTAAAAATGAATGGAGCTTTCGCTCCATTTTTTTTGCTTCATGTTTAATTTTCGGATTAACCACAGCATTGATGACAATAATATGTCACTCCCCTTGCAATTAAGTTATTCATTTCATAAATTTTTTCTAAATTTAAAAACCTGTTCACTTAAAATTTGCGATTAAAGGTAAGTTTTTAATCTAATTTGTTCTTTTTAATAATTTTGAAATATTTCCTTAATATTACTGTCGCATTTGTAAGGAATACTTAGCACCAATAGAGAACAGCAGTAGATCTACCCTACTTCTGAACAATGTTTAGGACTAAAAACAATAGTCTGTATTGGAGCTACACATGAAAAAAACGCTTTGCGCATTAGCAGTTGGGGCAACCTTATTTACACCAGCACTAGCTATGGCTGCTGATGTTAAAGTTTATGGTCGTGCACACGTATCTTTAGACTATCTTGATGATGGTAAAGACTACAACGAAGTTGGTCTTTCTTCTAACTCATCACGTTTAGGCTTCAAAGCTGAACAAAAATTAGAAAATGGCATGACAGTTTTTGGTCAAGTTGAGCAAGAAATTAACTTTGCTAGCGGCTCTGCAAATGATAACGTTGAATTTGCAACACGTGATACTTTTGTAGGTTTAAAAGGCAACTTTGGTCAAGCACGTGTAGGCCGTTTTGACAGCCCATTTAAAGCTGCTCGTGGTCCAGTTAACTTCTTTGGTGACATGGTTGGTGACATCCGTAACGTAACCCGCGCAGGTGAACTACGTTTTGATGAGCGTAACGCTAACTCGATTGAATATAAATCGCCTAAATTTGGTGGTGGGTTTAATGTATTAGCTGCACTTTCTTTACACGAAACTAATAGCCCTAGCACAGAAATAATTTCAGATAAAGCTACCAAAAAAGATCGTGATGATAAAGCATATGATTTAGCTTTAACTTATAAAGAAGGCAAAGTGGATTTTGCTACAGCTTACGAACACTACGAAGAAGACGCCAACAAAGCTGAACGTGATGGTTTCCGTATTGCAGCAGCATACAAAATCACACCTGAATTAAATGTAGGTGCTTTATACCAACTCCTTACACATGACTTAGAAGGTACAAACGATAAATATGCAGATGCACAAGTATTTGGTGTAGCAGCAGATTATAAAGTTGCACCAAAAACTTATGTACGCGGTCAAGTCTTCCACCGTGACGTAGATGCTGATGAAGCTAACGCAACATTATTAGCATTAGGTGTAGAGCATCGTTTAGACAAGGCAGTACGAGTATACGCAAACCTTGCTACTGTGCTAAATGATGAAAAATCTAATTTAACACCATGGTCACAAGGTCGTTCAAATAACATTGGCGGTGCAACTGGTGAAGATGCAACAGGACTTTCTTTAGGTTTCCGTTACGACTTCTAAGTCTTAACCGAACTTAAAACATAAAAACACGCTTCGGCGTGTTTTTTTATTGCAACAACCTATAGGCAAATAAAAGCCAGCAAATTTGCTGGCTTTGTTTATCTAGGTAAATTTTACAAAGATAATTTTTTGTATTAACGCTTTAAAAAGCCAGATACTAAATTCATCACCTGTTGAATATCATCATTCGCTTCTTGTTTACTGGTTTGCTCACCCTGTGGTGTCAATGAGTCAATAATTTGTGGTAAGACTGTAGAAATCGCACTATAAATATCTTGCTTCGGAGCTTGAGTTTGCTGTGCAACCTGTTCTACATCGGCATCATCAAATAAGCTTTGTACTTGATCAGGCTGAACTTGCGCATTTTCACCCGGGCCTGTAGACACCCAATCATCTACCTGACTGGTTAAGCCTTGCCCTTTTAACTTATCCAAAGCGCCTTGCAAACCACCTTGCTTTTGAATCCATGCCAACACCAAAGGCAGTACTGCAACCAGCAAACTTTGTGTGCCAGAAGCGCCTGCTGTTGAACGCTGTTGCTGCCCGCCTAACTGGCCAAGTACCGAACCAAGAATTCCCCCCAAGCCACCTTGAGAAGATTGTTGATTATTTCCACTCAACTGCCCCAATACCGAACCTAAAATACCACCTAAACCACCTTGCGATTGATTAGATTGTTGATTCGCACCTAATGCTTGCTTTGCCAATATTTCAACAATATTGCTTAAATTGGTCATTTTATTTTCCTCATTATGCCCTAATGACAGCATACGAAGTTTTAAGCTAAATGCTTGCTAGAAATTGTTAAATTTTGCAATAAGTTTTCTTTTTATGACTCAAGTATCACTTTAAGGTGAACTACTTAAGTGTTTACCAACGGAATTTATCCCAATTTTCAGGATTTGCCCAAAACTTAGAGTTAAACCAATCAGGCACGTGCTTATAAGTCAAAATATTAAACTGCCATAAGGTCAAATGATGTTCTTCAAATTTATGGTCAATTAATTGGGTAAAACCAAGCGCACGAAGCAATTGCGCATCTTCACATGAAGCAATAACTATAATGCGTTTAGCCAGTAAATCACGCAATTTCACCAATACTTGAGATTTTTGCAGAGTCAATTTTTCCTGTGTACTGTCAGAGAAAAAATCTGTGCTGTCTAAAAAAACAATACCTAAATCAAAACGCTGGGTAAAAGGCAGATTTAAAAAGTCCAATGCGCTAAAATACTGACATGCAATAGTGGGAAAATTATCCACTGTTATATTTTGAGGATTCGGGCTAGTTTCACTATTTTGCCCCACACATAATGCGGTAGAAATTGGCTGTTGTTGAGATAAATCTGCAATCAACGCTTGAATCAAACGCATATCAGCCATTACTGCATTCCTTCATTTTTTGAGAGAGTATTCTTATGGAACTACAAGGCATTTGCCATAAAATGCACGCAGGTCTTAAGGACCATAGTGTAACTGATGAACAGGTACACAAGGCAAATGTTGAATATAAATTTATTCTAGACCGTTCAGAAATTGATCTGCCTTTTCAGCTTGGTCAAGAAATTGAACTGGAATGGACCGGCAATATTTACTGTGTTTCTTGTGGTGTCAAAACCCCAAAATCATATTCTCAGGGTCATTGTTTTAAATGCTTTAAAACTAAGGCTTCTTGCGATATGTGCATTATGAAACCTGAAACCTGCCATTATCATTTAGGGACGTGTCGTGAAGATAGTTTTGCACATGAGGTCTGCTTTCAACCACATATAGTCTATTTAGCCAACTCCAGCGCTTTAAAAGTGGGGATTACCCGTCTAGGACAAATGCCAACACGCTGGTTAGATCAGGGTGCCACCCAAGCATTGCCAATTATGAAAGTTGGCTCACGCCGTTTATCTGGGCAACTCGAAATCATGTTTGGTTCACAAGTGGCAGATAAAACGGACTGGCGTAAATTACTCAAAGGCGAAGCAGAGCCTTTGAACTTAATTGAAGTGCGCGAACAGCTCATTGAAGAGTTTGCACCTAAAATTCAAACTATTCGTGATGAATTTAGTCAAAACTTAGAGTTCAATGAAACCGTTGAATTGTTAGAGCAAGAGCCACCACGTGAGTTTGTTTACCCTGTAGAGCAATATCCTGAAAAAATCAAATCGCATAATTTGGATAAAACCCCAATTATTCGCGGTAAGTTACAAGGTATTAAAGGACAATATCTCATATTAGATACAGGCGTGATTAACATTCGTAAATATACAGGTTATGAATTAAAAATCCGCACTGAATGAGTCACAAATATTCTTAGTCAACGCTTTTTACAAGCACAAAAAAACCAGCAAATTTGCTGGTTTTTTTCTTTGATGATAAATATGACTATTTGATTTTCGCTTGAGACTTCAAATATTGAGTGTAGTCATCCAACTCTTGCTGAGCACGAAGTTGTTGATATAATTGCGCCAATTCTTTGAGCTGTTCAGGCGTTAAAGCATTCGAAGTTGTGTCATTTACATTCGATACAGCAACCACAACTAATTCATTCGGTAAAGATGCTGTGGTTACTGACCACATGCCTTGTTTAGGTGCAAGCACACTAAATGCAGCACGTTCAATTTCACGCTTTAACAAGCCATCTGCACGAGTAAATGTACCTGCATTTTCAAAACGGATTTGGTTTTTAGCTAAAACCGTTGCAGCTGGCTGAGTTTTAAATGCATCTAAAGCAGCTTGAATATCTTTTTTAGCCGCATCAAATGCTTTTTTCTCAATCAGTTGTGTTTTCACACGCGGGGTTGCTTCCTCTAAAGTTTGCACACCTGCTGCATGGTAATTACGCACTTTCACCCATACCACATCGCCGTTGGCTAAAGTGATATTGCTTGAGGCATTACGGTCACCATTTTTAACATCATCATTAAACAGCTTCACTTTCACGCTTGGCTGACTTAACACAGGATGTTGTGTCGCTAAAGTAACCGCATTAGCAGATTGAACTTTGACTGTTTTAACTTCTTCAGCCACGACATCTAAAGCGTCACTGCTTACCACCAATTCATTTAAGCTGTTGATGGTATCTGTATAAGCATTTTCAGTTTTTGCTTTTTGCAACTCAGCTGTTAAACGTGCTTTCTCAGCTTCAAACGTAGGCACCTGAACCGCAGCGCCTTCAGTTTGAATTAAATGATAGCCATATTGCGTTTTGATCGGCTGAGATACTTCACCCGATTTCAGGCTATTCACAGCTTTATCAAAAGCTTCACCAAAGACACCTGCTTCATATCCTGCAACCGTACCACCTTTGGCCTTAGATTCAGGGTCATCTGAATACTTTTGTGCAGCAGAGGCAAAGCTTGTACCCTTTTGAATTTCAGTAGCTACTTGTGCTGCCAGTTTTTGAGCTGCAGCGTCATCACGTGCATCTGTGGTGATTAAAATGTGTTTAACCGTCGGCGTTGCTGCACTTTTTTGTGTGTCAACAAACTTTTGATACGCTTGCTGTAATTCAGCATCTGTTACAGTCGTGTTTGCAGGGGCAATATTTGCAGGCGTAACAACAACATAATCGACATCTACACTTGCCACTTGTTTAAAGGTGCTTGAATGCTGCTCATAATAAGCAGCAATTTCTTGTGTAGTCACGCTGATATTTTTCTTGTAGTCGTCCAACTTAATGCTAGATAAATGCAAAGTACGCTGTTGGGTCTGTAGATTTGCAATTTGCTGAATATCAGACGGACTCACCAACGCATAATCTGTAAAGCTCGCACTTAGCATTTTTAAAGCATGATCCTGACGCAAGTTTGCAACCAAAGCTTGATTCGTCATCCCCACAGATTGCAAATAGTTGGCATACAATGTTTCAGAAAACTTACCATCTTGTTGGAAGTTTGGCTGTTGCGCAATCATTTGCTCGATTTGAGCATCACTCAAAGAAATGCCCAGTTTTTCAGCCTGTTGCAATAACAAAGTACGTGCAACCAAAGTATCTTGTGCTTTATTTTGAATGTAATTTTGATTTAACAGCGTTTCATCACCGTTAGTATAAGCCAAGTATTGTTCTTTCAGAGAGTTAGTCAGATTGTCTAATTCTCGTTTTGAAATTTGCTGACCATTCACGGTTTGTGCAGTGTCTTCAGACTGACCACCACTAAAATATCCTTCAATACCTACAAGTGCTAAAGGGGTCAAGAATAAAACGAGCAAAACTTTGCCCAACCAACCCTTAATAACTTTACGAAAAGATTCCATAAGTATTCCAATATTTTATTTGCGGAAGATTTTAACTGAAAACCCTCAGCGAATGAATGCGTTGACGCCTTTTATTGACATTATTAATAAAAAACGCGCCAATTGGCGCGCTTTCTTGGCATTTTAAAAGATTATGCTACTGAATCTTTCAAACCTTTACCTGCTTTAAAGCTTGGTACTTTGCTTGCTTTAATTTCTAGGGTTGCACCTGTTTGTGGGTTGCGACCTGTACGTGCAGCACGCTCTTTCACGCTAAATGTACCAAAACCCACTAAAGTTACAGTATCACCAGCTTTAAGCGCTTCAGTAATTGAAGCAATTGTTGCGTCTAAGGCTTTACCTGCATCAGTCTTAGACAATCCCCCTTTCTCTGCAATTGCATCGATTAATTCTGATTTATTCATGAAGATTACGTCCTCTTAATATCGTTTATTTAAGGTCCAGAGATTTAATTTAAATTACCGTAACGCCTTTATAGCAATGCTTTGAGGGTAAAAGCAATACTCCCTGTACGCTTTTATGCAAAATAAATGGTAAAAAACGATGGAGCATAAGATACTATTGACAATTAGTCTAAAACCCGCCTCTCATCCACATCTGCATGTTTCTAAATCTAGGCTAGACACGTTTACTTTTTGCAACATCTTCTTTTAATTGTTTATTTTCTTCAATCAAGGCATCAACTTTGGCATGTAATTGTAATACTAAATGCTCTAAATGTTGAAGATCTTTTGCTGTTACTAAGCCAATTCTATTTAAAGAATGATTTACGCTATGGTCAATCAGACGCTCGACCTTGTCTTTGGTGTCTATCACCGATTCCTTGGCTTTTTCTGAAACCTTTTCAACAGTTTGGTCAGCAATTTCAGTGGTTTTAGATTCCAGCTCTTCCCCCACCTTGACCAGAGAGTCAAACAATTTATTGCCTTCCTCTTCAGCGCGTGAAAAAGCACCTAAACCTGCTAACCAAATTTGCTTGGTATATTTACGAAAATCGAGTGAAGATTTACGACCTGCACGTATTTTATCTTTATTTTTCAATGTATTTTCAGATTCAGAAGTATGTTCTTCTGGCGTTTGTGTTGCATTTTCCATGGACACATCTCCCGCTTATTTTATGCGCAAATGAATATAATAAACCTACAAAATACGCCAATAATAGCAAATTAAATACTTGATCGTTTTGCTAAACTGTTCTACAAAGCAAGATTATTGCATGTGTTTTCCGATATTTTTGATCAAAAAACACAAATTAAGGAATTCAACTTTTAAATTAAGGGACTTGGTTTTATGAGTGACTCGCAACAAAGACAAAGTAATCCGCATTTGTTGCTCACCATGGTTATGATTGTGCTTGAAACCATTTTTAGCTTTATTTTAAAGCACGATCGCGTTGTCGCATTGCAAGCTAAAAAATTTGTAGATCAAAAAATTACTATAAAAATTAATAGCTACATTCCTTATTTTGACATATATGTGCAATTTAGCCCACATGGCATTTTGTTTGACAGTAAAGCGCCTGATCAAGCTATTGATTTAGATGTACGCACCACTTTAATGGATTTATTTAAAATCTTCATTTTAGGCAACCGTCGTAGCATCAAACACATGCGTATAGATGGCGACATCACTCTAAAAGATGAATTTCGTGATCTGATTTTGCATTTTAGTGCGCCTAAAGTTTTGGCCGACTGGAAACAGTGGTTAAAAGAAGCACCTCAAGGGCAAGAAGTGGTTAGCTCTAAAAAACGTATTGCCCCACTTTTAGACAAAATTGATGAGCAGCGCTCTAAAATTAACACCTTACAAGTTGAGCTGAAACAACATAAAAACCGTATTCGTCGTATTGAGCGACGTCAAAAACGTATCAATATCGCCTTTAGCATAATAACAGTACTATTAATTACGTTATTAGTGTATAATTTATGGCTGAATTAAGAACACTAAAACATCAATAAAAACAGCCCTAAACCTCCGCTACAAGATAACAATAAAATACTTGACTAATTTAGTCGGGATTCATAGAATACACACATCTAGTCTAATCATGTGTATCGAATCATGCGCTTAACAACTCGCGGTCGCTACGCAGTGACTGCTCTACTTGATTTAGCTTTGCAGCCAACTGAACAAACGATCACGCTTGCTGAAATTGCAGCCCGTCAAACTATTTCTGTTGCTTATCTTGAGCAGTTATTCGCAAAACTTAAGCGCCACGGCTTAGTGTCTAGTGTTCGCGGTGCTAACGGTGGTTACCATTTAGCACGTAGTGCAAATGAAATTACTGTGCTAGAAATTATTGAAGCCGTAAATGAAACAGTTGATGCTACTCGCTGCGACCATAAAGGGAACTGCCAAAATGGTGCAATGTGCTTAACTCATGACTTATGGCAAGAACTCTCCCATCACATCGCCGACTATCTCGCTAAAATCTCACTTGCTGACTTAGTAGCCCGTGACAACGTACAAACCGTTGCCATCCGCCAAAATACAGCTCCGTTTGATTCAGCTCTTTTATCGGTTACAGGTATTTGACATGAAACGTCCTATTTATCTTGACTACGCAGCAACCACTCCTGTAGATCCGCAAGTTGCAGAACGCATGATGGAGTGCCTGACTTTTGATGGGACTTTCGGTAATGCCGCTTCTCGCTCACACGCTTATGGCTGGCAAGCAGAAGAAAAAGTTGAACATGCACGTGAACAAGTTGCTAACTTGATCAAAGCAGACCCTCGTGAAATCGTGTGGACTTCAGGTGCAACCGAATCTGACAACCTTGCGCTTAAAGGTGTAGCACAATTCTACGCTTCTAAAGGCAAACACATCATTACCTCTAAAATTGAGCATAAAGCCATTTTAGATACTTGTCGTGAGCTTGAATCTGAAGGTTTTGAAATCACCTACTTAGAGCCACAACCACAAACAGGTTTAATTACTCCTGAAATGGTTGAAGCGGCAATTCGTCCAGATACGATTTTAGTATCTTTGATGATGGTGAATAACGAAATTGGCACCATTACCGATGTCGCTGCAATTGGCGAAATCACACGTGCTAAGAAAATCTTCTTCCACGTTGATGCTGCACAGGCCGCTGGTAAAGTTGAAATTGATTTATCTACTTTAAAAGTAGATTTGATGAGCTTCTCTGCACACAAAATCTATGGTCCTAAAGGTATTGGTGCACTTTTCGTTCGCCGCAGCCCACGTGTTCGTTTAAAAGCACAAATGCATGGTGGAGGTCACGAACGTGGTATGCGTTCAGGCACACTTGCAACACACCAAATTGTAGGTATGGGCGAAGCGTTTGAGCTTGCTGGTCAAAACTTAGCTTCTGAACAAGCACGTTTACGTGTATTGCGTGACAAGCTTTGGAATGGCTTAAACTCAATGGAACAAGTGTTCCTGAACGGCCACCCAACTCAGAACGTAGCAAACTACTTAAATATCAGCTTCAACTTTGTTGAAGGTGAATCTTTAATGATGTCACTGAAAGATGCTGCAGTATCTTCTGGTTCTGCATGTACATCTGCAACTTTAGAACCATCTTATGTATTGCGTGCTTTAGGTCTTTCAGACGAACTTGCACATAGCTCAATCCGCTTCAGCTTTGGTAAATACACCACTGAAGAAGATATTGATCATGTACTTGAAGTCACTAAAGCTGCTGTTGAAAAGTTACGTGAACTTTCACCACTTTGGGATATGTACAAAGAAGGCATTGACCTTTCTAAAGTGGAATGGACTGAGCACTAATTCATCCCTAAATCTAATGGCTTTGTTAGGAAGCCATTAGATTGATAAAGGTAATTTTACCCCCATATTCATATTAAGGCTGACCCCGAGGTTTGGAGAAGCGACATGGCTTATAGCGATAAAGTAATTGATCATTACGAAAACCCTCGTAATGTTGGCGTTTTAGACAAAAATGCTGAAAATGTTGGTACAGGTATGGTGGGCGCACCTGCATGTGGCGATGTAATGCGTCTACAAATTCAAGTTAACGATGAAGGCGTGATTGAAGAAGCACGTTTCAAAACTTATGGTTGCGGTTCTGCAATTGCATCAAGTTCGTTGGTAACTGAGTGGCTTAAAGGTAAAACTTTAGATGAAGCTCAAGCCATCAAAAACATTGATATTGCCAATGAGTTAGCCCTTCCACCAGTAAAAGTACACTGCTCTGTGTTGGCAGAAGATGCAATCAAAGCTGCTGTTGAAGACTATCGCAGCAAAAAAACTAAAGCTTAATTTGCTGGGTTTTGTGAAAAGATAAACGGAGTTTTCATGATCAATTTAACTGAAAATGCTGCAACTCATATCAGCAATTATTTAAAAAATCGCGGTAAGGGTGAAGGTATTCGCGTTGGCGTGAAAACTTCAGGCTGTTCTGGTTTGGCTTATGTGCTCGAATTTGTAGATGAAGTAGATGCACATGACCAAATGTTCGAACAGTTTGGCGTTAAAGTTTTCGTAGATCCTAAAAGTCTAGTGTATCTAGATGGTATGGAAATGGACTACGTTAAAAACGGCTTAAACGAAGGTTTTGAGTTCAACAACCCCAATAAAAAAGGCGAATGTGGCTGTGGTGAATCTTTCACTGTATAACCAGCACCTCCCTCTTTTATGACTTAAAACAGTGTACAATGCACTGTTTTAATTGCATTTATGCAGTCATTTTTGCACACTAATTGCGGATTCCATCTCCCATGAATCATTTTGAGTTGTTCAATCTTCCCGTCGCACTCGATATTGATTTCGCTACTTTAAAAGCTGAATTTTTAAAGCTGCAGCAACAATATCACCCAGACAAAGCTGAAGACAAAGATCAAGCCCTGATTAAATCTAGTGAAATTAATCAAGCCTTTAAACAACTCTCTGCAATTGACAGTCGTGCAGCTTATCTGCTGTCACTGAAAAAACAGGATTATCACTTAGATCAATCTATTCATGATTTTGAATTTTTACAGGATGCTCTAGAAATTCGAGAGCAACTGGATGATGCAAGTGCTGCCGAAGACCTGCAGTCCCTCAAAGTTGAAGTTCAGCAATGGATTGATGGTTTGGTACGTGAGTTTAAAATTGACTATGCCGAAGAAGATTGGGCTGAAGCACGAGACACAGTCCGCAAGTTACGTTTTTTCATTAAAGTCATGGCAGATATAGACAAAGCTGAAGATCGTTTCTTAGATGACGATAGCTTTGATTTAGATGATGATTTTTAATTTAGTGTATTTAAATATTTAACGGGCAAAGGATTTTACATAATGGCGCTCTTGCAAATTGCAGAACCAGGTCAATCAAGTGCACCGCATGAACATCGTATCGCGATTGGTATTGACTTAGGCACCACCCACTCATTGGTTGCCACCATACTTTCTGGTAAAGCCAAAGTGCTACAGGATGAACAAGGTCGTGTACTACTGCCTTCAATTGTCCATTATGCAGAACAAAGCAGCCAATATGGTAACGATGCTGCGCCGTTTATTACTACAGATCCTAAAAATACCATTGTTTCTGTTAAGCGCTTTATGGGGCGCTCTAAAGCAGACATCAAGTTTCAACACCCCTACACTTTGGTGGGTGAAGACACTCAAATGCCTGCTTTTGAAACAGCACAAGGTCGTAAAACGCCTGTTGAAATTTCCGCAGAACTGCTTAAACAGCTCAAAGACCGTGCTGAAGTAAGCTTGCAGAATCCAATCAATGGTGCAGTAATTACTGTTCCTGCTTATTTTGATGAAGCACAACGTCAAGCTACCCGTGATGCGGCAGAACTCGCAGGCTTAAAAGTTTTACGCTTATTAAACGAACCTACTGCTGCTGCAGTTGCATACGGCTTAGATCAGGAAACCAATTTAGAACAAGACCGTAACTATGTTATTTATGACTTAGGTGGTGGTACTTTCGACGTTTCTATTTTGCGTTTTTCACAAGGTGTCTTTGAAGTTTTAGCCACTGGCGGTCATACTGCTTTGGGTGGTGATGACTTAGATCGCTTAATTGTAAAATGGGCAAAAAAACAGCTTCAACTTGAACACTTAAATGATGCAGAGCATGCGCATTTTATTGTGTCTGCCCGCAAAGCCAAAGAAGCGCTTAGCCAAGCAGAAAGTGTTGAATTAAAACTTTTAGAGCATACCCTACACTTAGACCGTGCAACTTTTGAAAGCATTATTCAGGTTGCATTGGATAAAACCATTAGTGTATGCAAACGTGTTATGCGTGATGCCAAACTTGACTTAGATGACATTCAAAACGTGGTTTTGGTTGGCGGCTCAACACGCTCTTATGCTGTACAAAAAGCAGTCCAAGAAGTCTTTAATCAAGAACCATTATGCACCATTAACCCAGATGAAGTGGTTGCAATTGGCGCATCTATTACGGCTAATCAGTTAATTGGCAACAGTAAAGATGGTTCTTTATTATTGGATGTTACCCCACTGTCTTTAGGTTTAGAAACCATGGGCGGTTTGGTCGAGCGTCTTATTTCACGTAATACCGCCATTCCAGTAGCACGTCGTCAAGAATTTACGACCTATCAAGATGGTCAAACAGCAATGTTGATTCATGTCGTACAAGGCGAACGTGATTTGGTGGAACATTGCCGCAGCTTAGGCCGTTTTGTCTTACATGGTATTCCACCAATGACCGCAGGTCAGGCACGTATCGAAGTTACTTTCCAAGTCGATGCCGACGGCTTGCTCAGTGTGTCTGCCAAAGAAACGACCTCTGGTGTCAGCGCAAATATTGATATCAAACCTTCTTATGGCTTGTCTGAAGCAGATACCGAGCGTTTGCTACTTGATGGCTTTAAATATGCCGAAGAAGACAAACAATTGCGTCATTTACACGAAACTAAAGTTGAAGCACAACGCGAACTTGAAGCCTTACAACAAGCTTTAAAAGTTGATGCACAATTACTTAGCTCCACACAGCTTGAAGCATTAAATGCAGCAAAAGCACAATTAGATGCTGAATTGGTAGGACAAGATATTAAAGCCATTGAACATGCCGTTGAACAGCTTAAAATACACAGTGACGCCTTTGCAGCGCTTCGTATGAATCAGCATATTGATGCGGCACTCAAAGGTACCAAACTTGACGACTGGTCAAACTCAAACTAATTTAAGGTAAAGATTATGCCACGTATTAAAGTACTTCCACATGCGCAATTCTGCCCAGAAGGTGCTGAGTTTGAAGTCGAACAAAATGCAAATTTATGCGAAAGCCTTTTAAAAAATGGCATTAAAATTGAACATGCCTGTGATATGTCTTGTGCATGTACTACCTGCCACGTTGTTGTACGTAAAGGTTTTGACAGCCTAGAAGAAATGGATGATGTAGAAGCTGACTTACTAGACCGTGCTTGGGGCTTGGAGCCTGACTCTCGTCTGTCTTGCCAAGTTAAAGTTGTGGATGAAGATTTAGAAGTTGAGATTCCAAAATACACGATTAACCATGCTTCTGAAAATCACTAATTCTTTTTGTTATAAAGAACTTAAAAGGCTGCCTCGGCAGTCTTTTTTATTTTGCGAATAACAAAATGATAACTTGAGTATTCTGCCAATATGCTGCTGTTAGCGGCAGTGTAAAAATGACCCCCTAATGGCATTTAAAAACTGACCCCCTTGGTTAATATAGCGGTCATTTTGGACTGCTCAACATGTTAACTTTGGAGCAAGCAGTGACAATCCAAATACTTCATCAGCAAGGTAAATCTATTAAAGCCATTACTCGTGAACTGGGGGTGTCCAGAAATAGGTAATCCCCCCTAAAAATAAAAGGATCTAAAAGTAGAATTTTCTCTTAAGATACGAGCAGGAGATTCTGCATGAAAACATCTAAATTTACTGACAGCCAGATCATGTCCATTTTAAAACAGGCGAAGTCTGGCACACCTGTAGCGACCCTTTGTCGTGAACATGGCATGAGTAATGCCACGTTTTGTAAATGGCGTGCCAAATATGGCGGTATGGATACCTCATTGATGGCTCGACTGAAAGAGCTGGAAGCAGAAAATACCAGACTAAAAAAATGTATGCTGAAGAGCGATTAAAGGCCGAAATCATCCAGGAAGCGATGGCAAAAAAGTGGTAAAGCCATCTTGCCGGCGTAAGATGGCACAACAGGCAGTTGCCCAGCATGCCATTAGTATTCGTTTGGCTTGTAAAGCATTTGGCATTAGTGAAACCTGCTACCGCTATCAAGCCAAACTCAGCGATGACAATGCACTCATTGCTGAACAGCTCATTGAACTCACTGAGGAAAATTCCGATTGGGGCTTTGGTTTGTGCTTCTCGTATTTACGGCATGTTGAGAGTTGCTGCTGGAATCACAAGCGGGTTTACCGCATTTACTGTGAGTTGGCACTGAATCTGCGTATTAAACCGAGAAGAAGACTAAAACGGCACGCGCCTGAACCATTGAAAGAACCAATCCGAGAAAATCAGGTCTGGTCATTAGATTTTATGCATGATCAGCTGATCGATGGTCGAAAGTTCCGATTATTAAATGTGATTGATGACTACCGTCGAGAAGGCTTAGCGATTGAAGCAGGATTCTCATTACCTACAATCCGAGTTATTCGTACGTTGAATCAGTTGCTGGAGTGGCGAGAAAAGCCGTTAGTTATTCGGTGTGACAATGGCCCGGAGTTTATCAGTCATGAATTTGTACGCTGGGCAACTGAACAAGGTATTCGTATTGAATATATTCAACCAGGTAAGCCACAGCAGAATGCGTATATTGAACGTTATAATCGGACTATACGTTATAGCTGGCTAAGCAAGCATCTATTTGACACACTGGAAGAAGTACAAGATTATGCAACGAGTTGGCTGTGGCATTACAACTATGAAAGACCACACCAAGCAAACAAAGGAAGGCCACCTCTAATGGCTGCTTAACCTCTACTTTTAACTTCGGTTATTTATGGGAGGATTACCGAAGGAAAACTCTATAAAGTTCCATTATCTAAAACTTCAAACAATATTTCAGAACTCATTTTAATTAAAAGTTTTGAACAAAATATGCAAACCATAGGTGCGTAAAAATTAAATGATACTGAAATTCCTTTTCAGCTAACAGAAAAAATAGCTTACACCGACTCTAATATAGAGCTGAATATTGGCCAAAAAACATATACATACGGGTTTAAAAACAATGCAGAACAAGCTGTAATTGCCCAGCTTAGCCTAAACTCACCTAAAATTGTGGTTATGGAACTCAAACCATTTGAAGCAAAAATGCAAAAAGTGCAACTGAACATGCAACCACAATCGGATGAATTAGCTCAATCTATTGCTGAAACAGGCAAAGCAATTGTGCATATTAATTTTGCTGTAGATAGCGCCAAAATTGAAGCATCTAGCCAAACAGCTATTCATGAAATAGTGAAACTACTGCAACAGGATCCACAATTAAAATTATCTATTGATGGGCATACAGATAATACAGGTCTAGCGCAGCACAATTTAAAACTTTCTGAATCAAGAGCTGAAGCTGTTAAAAATGCGCTCATACAAGCAGATATTCAGGCAGATCGTTTACAGCCACGAGGTTTCGGTGCGTCACAACCCATTGCTGACAACACAACGGATGAAGGCAAAGCCTTGAATAGACGTGTAGAATTAGTGAAAATTCAATAGCTTTCGGAGTTAGTTACTCACAGGCAATAACAATATTTTAACTAAGTGCTAATTTCATTCAACTCAGACTGGATGGAATTGGCCTATGTTAAACGCTTGTTTAATAATTTCCTGATGCAGAACTGCTGTTTTATTTTAGTGCTAATGATATTGTTCTGGTTGGCTCGGTTCTGGTGTGGTTTCAATCACTTCATCTTCAAGATTCAGTTTCACGATGCCTTGAGAGTTGGTCAGATGTTGCTGGGTTTGAATACGCTTGATCATTTTTTCCAGTACCGTAATCAGTTCAGGATACTCAAAGTTTTGCACTTCATCTAAGTTCAGCAATAAATGAAAACCTTTGTATTCGTAGTCAAACCAACGCTGATAATCAGACTTACTGGCGGCATATTTTTCCATCACCTGCCATGTTCTGACTGGCCCCTGAATTCCTTTTAAAAAGATCGGCGCTTTAGGCGCACACAAATAATCATCTTTAATTAATTTATAAGTGTCATCTGATAATAAAATTTCATCCACCTCTGCTGCACTTTGCAAACGTGCAGCTAAGTTGGCATCACGCCCTACAATGGTATAGGCCATACGATGTGCTGCGCCATAATTCCCTACGTGGCAATAACCCGTACTAATGCCCATACGAATATGCAACGGTGGATACCCCATTTTAACCCAGCGCTCGCGCAATAATTTCATTTGCTGACGCATGGCAATTGCCATTTCCACACAAGTTTTTGCGTCTTGTTCTACGCCTTGAGTATTCGGGTCTCCAAAGAAAATTAAAATCGCATCACCCATGAACTTATCTACCGTCGCTTCATATTGCTTGGCAATTTCAGTCATGTGACTCAAATAATCATTGAGTAAAAATGCTAAATCGTCTGGAATTAAGGTTTCAGAAAGCTCTGTGAAACCCTGAATATCTGAAAAGAAAATCGTCATTTTCTTACGTTTATATTCAATTTTTGCTTCAGATTCCCCTTTCATAATAGATTGCCAAAGCTGCAATGGTGCATAACGGCTTAACTGATTGGCAAACTCCATATAACGGTTCATTTGGCTATAATAATGGTCTTTTTTTGCCATCGTGAAACGAATTCGCTGCGCTTGATATGCACTGCCCATACCAAAATAAAAAATCATGCACAGAAAAGATAAAATGGTCAGTTCGGTACTACTTTGTTCAAAGTACTCATGAAAACCAAAAATAAAAATATTACAAAGATAAAAAACGCTAACAGCAAGTAAAGACGCTAAGGCCACTAAAAAGAAGGAAACTTTAATATAAATTGCAGTGTATAACAGCGCAAACAACGCCACAAAAGTCAGAACCAAGTTTAAATGTACTGCAGAAAGACAGGTAGCTACGACAACAATATCAATAATAAATAATAAGTTACGCTTAGCTTGATGATTTCGTTTGTATTGAATCCAGCGTGAGAGTTTAGGAATAATTAATAAAAGAAAAATAAGAAAAATAGGAAGATAGATTTGGTAATTGGTATCGGCATAGGTGTAGTGGTATACCACCATAATCAGGGATAAACTCGCATACCCGACTAAACGATGCAGGAATTCGAATTGTTTGGGATCTTTTTCCATCCAATTATACATGAACGCCGCAACCTACTCCGATTTAGGATTAAAATGCCACGCTTCCTGCGTGGCACCCGTGTTTAGAATTAATCCATTCTCCAGTCAAAAGGCATATCCCCTTGACCACGTAGCGCAAGCATTAAAGTTTGACGCATGTGCGCTAACACTTCATTGCTATAAGGAACTGCTGGTGTACCCCAAACAGGTTTAGGCCATGCCACGTCATTTTGATAACGCACAACATGATGAAAATGCAATTGTGGAACCATATTACCCAATGCAGCAACATTCATTTTATCGGCACGGAATACACGTGATAACTGGCTAGATAACCAGCTCGATTCACGTAAAAATTGTTCTTGGTCTGCCTGACTTAATTCATATAGTTCTGTAACCCCTGGCACACGTGGAATTAGAATTAACCAAGGGAATTGCATATCATTCATTAAACGACATGTTGACAGAGGAAAGTCGCCTACAAAAAAAGTATCTTGAGCAAGTTGTGGATGCAAACTAAACATATCTTTATAAATGACGCAAATTGTAATGATGGGTAATACTATCACATCCCTATTGAACTGAGTATGATTCCCATCGTGTTTCAGTACAAATAAAACATAATTTAATCACAATATTATCATGAAAAATTTTCATCATAGAATCATAAGCTTCTAGATAAAGTTTTCATAAACTTGTGTTTAAACTTCGTGTTTCAATTGCAGGTTTTAAACTCAGTTGTGCAAGGTTTTTAACAAGCTGTTCAGCATGTCAGCGATAAACTGAATCCGCTTTTCAGGCTCTTCCAACATCACCATGACTTTTAAACGCTGCCCGCCATCCATACGGAAATAAGTCGGATGTTTTTGCATCATTTGAATGATGCTGATGGCTTGCACTGGCGTGTCTGGTGAAAATTCGATATGACCACCATTACTGCCAATATCTATTTTGGTAATACCCAACTGTTCTGCTTTTAAACGTAGTTGATGCACTGCAAACAATTGCTTCACTGCTTGTGGTGGAATACCAAAACGGTCTATTAACTCCATACGAATATGATCGAGTTTGTCTTGGGTATCGGTATTACTAATACGCTTATAGAACAATAAGCGTTGATGTACGTCACCCAAATAATCATCAGGAATTAACGCAGGCATGTGTAGGTTAATTTCAGCAGTCAATGACAACGGTGCATCAAAGTTCGGAGTCTTACCTTTTTGAATGGCTTTGGTGGCTTTTTCCAACATTTCCATATACAAGCTATAGCCAATGGCTTGCATTGAACCACTTTGTTGCTCACCTAAGAGCTCACCTGCACCACGAATTTCTAAATCTTCTGTCGCAAGCATAAAACCTGCGCCCAAGGTTGATGCACGTTGAATTGCATCTAGGCGTTTTTCAGCATCACCTTTTAAGCCCTTGATAGACGGCACAAGTAAATAAGCATAGGCTTGGTGATGTGAGCGCCCAACACGTCCACGTAACTGATGCAGCTGTGCCAATCCAAGTTTGTCGGCACGTTCAATTAAAATGGTGTTGGCATTTGGAACATCAATCCCTGTTTCAATAATGGTTGAGCATACCAAAACATTGTATTCTTTATGATAAAACTGCTGCATGACCTGTTCTAGTTCACGCTCTCGCATCTGTCCATGCGCCACAGCCACCCGTGCTTCGGGCACTAACTCACGAATCGTTTGTGCACTACGCTCTATAGTTTCTACTTCATTGTGCAGGAAGTACACCTGACCACCGCGTAATAACTCACGTAAAATAGCTTCTTTTACGGTATCGCCCGTATGTTCCTGCACAAAGGTTTTGACTGCTAAACGGCGAGCTGGTGGCGTTGCAATAATCGACAAATCACGCATACCACTAAATGCCATATTTAAGGTACGCGGAATAGGTGTCGCAGTAAGCGTCAGCATATCTACATCAGCACGCAGCGCTTTAATCCGTTCTTTATCACGCACACCAAAACGGTGTTCTTCATCGACAATCATTAAGCCTAATTGCTTGAACTGAATATTTTCTTGCAGAATTTTATGCGTGCCAATCACAATATCGACTTTGCCTTCGGCTAAATCTTCAATGGTTTTTTGATGTGATTTGCTCGAACCAAACCGTGATAAGACTTCTATACGTACTGGCCAATCGGCAAAACGATCTTTAAATGATTCATAGTGCTGTTGTGCCAACAAAGTCGTTGGAACCAGTACAGCCACTTGTTTATTGTTCTGTACTGCTACAAATGCAGCACGCATCGCCACTTCAGTTTTACCAAAACCGACATCACCACACACCAAACGATCCATAGGTTTCGCCAATTGCATGTCGTGCAAGGTCGCTTCAATGGCATTGGCTTGATCTAGGGTTTCTTCATAGGCAAAGCCGCTAGCAAATTGCATATACAAGCTATGATCTAACTCAAAAGCAAAGCCAGGTTTAGATTGGCGACGTGCCTGAATATGCAGCAATTCAGCCGCCACATCATGAATTTGCTCCAAAGCTTTGCGCTTGGCTTTATTCCACGCATCTGTACCCAACTTATGCAAAGGTGCAAGGTCTGGATCACCACCACTATAGCGGCTAATTAGGTGTAAATTGGTCACAGGCACATACACTTTAGCTGCATCTGCATAATCGAGCTGCAAAAATTCATGCTCTTGTTCATCGATGCTTAAAGTGATTAAACCTGCATAGCGCCCCACACCATAATCAATATGTACCACAGGTGCACCAATGCTTAATTCGGTCAAACTGCGAATTAAAAACTCTTCAGAAACTTCCTGCTGGCGTTTACGACGGCGTTGTACTACCCGATGCTCATAAAGCTGATTTTCTGAAATAACACTGAGTTTATCTTGAATGACTAAACCACGATCTAATGGTGCATTGGTGATTGCAATGGCTTGTAATGACTGCTGAAAGGCCTCAAAACTGTCGACTTGTGGAATTTCACCCAAAGCGGCTCGTAACGCATCTTTTAAAGTTTCTCGACGGCCTGCACTTTCTGCTACCAATAAGACAGGATGATTAGCAGCATCAATATATTGCTTCACTGCATGAAAGGGTTTTTCTTGTTTTGGATCTACAGCTAAACGTGGTGGTGTTAAGGTATTAAGATTCACTACACCTACTTTTTGCTCAAAAGCTTCGGGAGATGCAATCACTCGTCCAAACTGATTCAGCTGTTCTAATAATTGGTTCGGTTGTAGAAATAATTGTTCAGGTGGCAAAATTGGCTGGTCGATGTTATGACGTCGGTCTTCATAACGATACAATACATCTTTCCAAAATTGAGTCAGTCCTTCATCCACAGCCTTATCTGTAATGACAATGCAATGCTTAGGTAAGTACGAAAGCAGTGTGTTTTGACCTTCAAGCTGTTCATTAGTGAAAAATAGCGGGAAATAAAACTCTAAACCTGGTGATGCGATACCTTCCAACACATCCTGATACACTGGGTTCTTTTTTGGGTTGGCTGTTGGAAAACTCTCTGCATATCGGTCACGGAAAACTGCACGACCTTCTTTTAACGGAAACTCTTTCGCGGGTAAAACTGTAAAGTTTTTCAGACTTTGCGTGGTACGCTGCGTTTCTGGATCAAAAAACTTTAAGGTTTCAACTTCATCATCAAATAAGTCAATACGAATGGGGGCTTCCTGTCCCGAAGCATAAATATCCATAATACTGCCACGTACGGCAAACTCGCCGTGATCATAGACTGTATCAACCAAATGATAGCCTGCTTGTACCAAACGCTGTTTTTGTTGTTCTAAAGCAAATTTTTGCCCAACACGGATATCAAAATGCTCACCGAGTACCCACGTAGTTGGTGCAACACGCTGCGCCAAAGTCGTTGCAGATACCAGTAACACACCTTGCTGTGGCATATTGGACAAAATTGCCAAACGCTCTGAGACAATGTCTTGATGAGGTGATAGACGGTCATACGGTAAAATTTCCCAATCTGGGAAAATGGTCGGTTTAACCCCATAAAACTCTAATTCACTTTCCAACTGCGCCAAGTGTTGTTGATTCCGCGCCACAATGACAAATAAATGCCGACTCTGCTGACCAATTTCTTTAAACAATAATGCCGCAGCAGAACCTTGTAGATTGCCAATCCAGCGTTTTTCACCCGCTTTAAGTTGCGCTAAGTTGAGTTGAGAAATTTCGTGTTGGAACATGTATATAGCTATAGGATCTAAACAACATGGGGCTTATACTAGCACGATGAATTGACGGATTTGCGTAATTTTTATTAATCCTAAAGCCTGTATCTTTCTCGTACTGGCACGCGATTTTGAGTTAGGTTTTATATCTGGGAATGACTTTAAAATTGTATTCACTAATTTTGTGCTATGCAGACCTTACTTTTTATCACGTAAGAACTGTCGATAATAATCATTCAATTTTTTAACAATTACCTTAAATTCAAGCAAATTTTCTTCTGTATTGCCCACCATTTCATTAAACCGCTGCTGTGCAATTTCAAGATCAATTTTTTCATTGATAATCATGGCTGTAGAATACAGCTGTGCTAAATCATCAAACTGCTGCATACGGCGGTTTGACAAATAATTTAATCGTTCTGCCAAAATTTTGTTTAAAACAATCCCTTCTACAATATACCCCTGCTCAGCATCCCATTGTATTTGATGTGCTTCAAGATAAGCCTCTTCTTCTGCTTGCGCTTTATTTTTAAATAAACCTGTCAGCTTATTGAGCATATTGAACCTTCGGATGGGATGAATCTAGCAAAGTGCTGCACAGTTTAAAGGCTACACTGAACTGGATGCAACTGATCGAGTTTTATAGGCGTTCACTGTATTTAGCAAAGAATGACTGTGCTTAGGCTATTTGTAATAGACTTTTATTTTCAACGCTATTATTTCCCACCCTAAAAATGCAAAAAGCATCCTGAAGATGCTTTTCAATCCATTAAAAGTTTTTACAACTTATTTGCCGTAAGTTTTCTGCAAATATTTCACTATTTTTGCAGACTCAAACAAGCGTGTTTGTGTATTTGGATCGATTAAAAATGGGACTTGAATATTATTCCCCATGACCTTTAAAACTTGTTCTCGCTTACCACCCGCCAAAGGTACATATTTACCGGGTTTTAAGCGTAGTTTTGCCAAACCCTGATCTTGCCAACGCTCTTTAGCGACATTATGGAACTTATAAGGCAATTCAAGCTCTGTAAGTACACCTCGTACAATTCGCGTATAAGGACTACTTTCAAAACCCCATAATTCAAGTAATTGCTTAGGTGCAGCACGCTGAGTAATCTTTTGATTCACCCAAACACCACGTGCGCCATTCAGCAACGTACCCGCTAAAGCCACATAAGGAATTTTTGGGTAATGCGCATATTTTTTCGGTGTTGTGCCTTTTTTACCATAATGTTTGAATAAATGCTGGATGATCTGCTCAGACTCATAAAGTTGATCACCAGTATTTTCATCTATTAAAAATGGAAATTGAGTTTTACCACCCAATTCTTTCACCAAAGGTCGATATTTTGTACCGCCTTTGGGACATGGATAGACCTCATAATCTAAATTTAATAAGGTCATGACTTCTCGCACACGACGGCAAAATGGTGAACCCTCAAACTCATATAACTTTAAAGCTTTTTCAGGTTGCTTAGGAAAAGCAGTACCGTTCACACCACGCCCACCTTCAGTCAGCATGGATGCCAAAGCCTGTATCACTTTAATTTGATGATGCACCATTTTGTTTTCCTTTTTATATGCAAAACTGTCAATCACTTAAGCAAGTGGCTTATAGCTCTACCAGTTTTTCCTTTGCCACAATAATACCGTTGTTATCGGCATAGACGTAATCGCCCGAATTAAAAGTCACTTGTCCAAAATGCAAAGCCACATCGACTTCACCTACACCTTTACGGTTACTTTTTTGTGGAATTGAAGCTAAAGCATGTACGCCTAGATCAAGTGCTGCAATTGCATCGACATCACGTACACAGCCGTAAATGATCACACCATTCCAGTGATTTTTTACTGCAGATTCTGCAATCAAGTCCCCCATTAATGCGCAGCGCATAGATGCACCACCATCTACCACCAACACTTTACCCGTGCCATCTGTAGCAAGTAACTCTTTCACACGTGAGTTATCTTCAAAACATTTTACTGTGACAACTTGTCCGCCAAAGGTTTTTCGAGCACCGTAACTTTTGAAAAATTTGCCATCTAAAGATGGAATCACCACTTGAAGGTTGTGGTCAGGATGGTCATCTAATAAGTCACAGGTCACAAATGGTACTGTAGACACGTCTTTCCCCTTTTACTTGGTTTTTTGTATTTGTAAATTATCATAGATTTGGTATTTATGAATTTGTGATTGCGCTGCCTCGACCATAGTATGAGCCACTTGCTTGGCTGTCACTGGCTTATATTGAAAATGCTGCGGGATAAAATGCGATATTTTATGATATAGCTTTTGACCTAGTCCTTCTAAACGGCGCTGTTCGTGACGCTCCCCCAACAATAAAGATGGACGCAAAATTGAGACTTTATCTAAATCTAGCATTTCAATATATTGTTCTAATTCGCCTTTTACGCGGTTATAAAACAATTTAGAGTTGGCATCGGCACCTAAAGCACTGACCAAGAGATAATGCGTACCTTTTGCCTGTAGTAATTCTGCGAAATGTACATTCATACTGTAATCCACCGCATAAAATGCTTGTTGAGAACCCGCCTTTTTTAAGGTGGTGCCTAAACAACTAAATGCATGGCTATAGCCACTCACGTCTTCATCATTGAGCAACAAAAAATCTTCTAGTATCAGACTTTGGACTTTTTCTAAGCTTTCTAATGCTGCACAAGGCTTACGTAAAACTACGGTAATTTTTTCACATTCAGGAAGCAGATTAAGCTGTTTAACCAAGTGCTGCCCAACCAAACCATTTGCACCAATTACAATTGCATTTTGAATAAAATTTGTCATTTTTTAAACAATCTCTGAGGCTTAGCCTTAATCTACCTGTTTCTTTCTGATTTTTCTGCATCTAATATGTTGTCAAAGCATGTCAAGACTTGACTTAACTGCCTAGTTTCATCAAAATATGGCACTTGTTTACGGGCTGGTGATAATTCTTCTGATGTTGGTTTTCGGAAGTAATTGCAGCCCGCCCAGACCAATCTATTTCAAGGAGTGCACGAGTGGCAAACTCTGCTCAAGCTAGAAAACGTGCTCGTCAAAACGTTAAAGCACGTAAACACAACGCAAGCTTACGTTCTATGGTTCGTACTTATTTAAAACGCACAATCGCTGCTATTGCTGCTGGTGATTACGCGGTTGCTACTGAAGCTTACAAAAAAGCTGTTCCAGTAATTGACCGTATGGCTGATAAAGGCATCATCCATAAGAACAAAGCAGCTCGTCATAAGAGCCGTTTAAACGCTCAAGTTAAAGCTTTAGCTTCTAACTAAGTGTTATCAGCAAAAGAAGCCCGTTAGGGCTTTTTTTGTGTCTGTTATTTGGCATATCTAATCTTTAACACCCGCTCGGACAATAAAAGCTTTGTACATACCGCTAAGCAATTATATCCTCAAAATAAAAAACACCTCCTGAACAAGTCAAAAGGTGTTTGGAATGCAAGATGATTATTTAACGTCTAGCAACAATTTACTTCAGCATTAGCCTTAAATTTTGTGGACTTAAATACGCCAGTTGCAAGCTGTTGTTGGCTTTTAATTGTGTCCATTGCTGGTTAGCTCCGCCCGTACAACCGTAGCGAATTAAACGTGCACGATTTTCTTTTAAATAGCCATGTTCTAAGTCAAAACATTGGCTGCCCTGACGAATCGTCCCCGAAGCAGTGTGCATTTCCCATACTTGGCTGTCTTTAGAGGTACTACAACTTGCCAATGACACCACATTGCCGTTATTGGTCAAACATTGATCCATCTCAGCTTTGCTATGAATACGCCCTAAACCATCATATATCCATTGTTCAGTTTCATCACCCGTACAAGCACTTGCACCACTGATATAGGCATTTTTCTGACCACTTGCCAATGTTTCAACTTTCAAACAGTTATTTCGATTTTTCATGAGTGTGGTTTCAGCCACTACATCTTCATTATCTAAACCAAGTTGCGTGACAAAACTGCTCAAAGCCCTTGTGGCTTCTGGTTTTGCTTTTTCTAAGTCAGCACGGTAAACATTCATCCAACGGTTTAATCGGTAGATGACATTTTGTTGCTGCTCGTAACGCTGTAACTGTTGCTGTGCAATAGAACTTAATTCCTGACGGTGAGCTGCATAAGAATCATATAACAGCTGTGCTGCAGGTTTTAAAGCGACAACGGGTTGATTGGCTTGAGCCTCCAACTGTGCCTGAAACTCAGGTAATTCAATTTTTCTCAGTGCATCATAACCGTTCTCACGCCCAATTTTCACTGCAGGTTTTATGCTGTCGGTATATTGTGGAATATTCAGCGTAGATAATAGTTTTTCAGTTTCATTGGCTTTTTTACAGTACAACTGTACTTGTTGCGGCTGCTCATTCAGGGCTAAATTCACGTGTAACTTGTTGGCATTGCCTCGCATACGATTAGGAGACAAAGCCACGTTTTGGTTCCGATTGGCGTATTTAACATCTAACCAACATGCGGAATTTTCCAAACCACGTTGTGCAGCAGGTAAGTTATAGACATTCCCCCAGTTACTACGCGCAGCAGGATATAACACCCCTTGCTGAGTTTCAGGGTCATAGCCACCAATAATTGTAATGACAGGCACACCAAACAAGCGTGGTTTTAAATAATAACCATCAGCACTGTTATACCAAACCTCACTTGAGTTTGGCACTTTAGGATACACCACTTCCATTTGGCGCGTGTCTTTATTCCACAATTTATAACCACTTGGCGAACTTTGATCCCACACGTGACGTGCGCCAAAATGTGGCTGAATTCGGATATGCGTACTATAACCAGTGTAGTGGGTATAACGGGAAATACTACTATTGGTTGCACCGCCAGACATGGCATCCCAACCATAAGCATATTGTTTTAAGAAGTTTGGAACACCATTTTTTCCATCACCCAAATTTCGAGAATGCCATGCTAAATTTCCGCGCATTTTATTACGATAGCTAATATAGCCCCACCCACTGTCGGCATGGTGCGCAGCCCAAAACATGTTCTCGCCTTGAGAGCCAGGATAATGCCCTAAACCATAATGATGCCCAATTTCATGGCTAAACTCATTCCCCACCGAATCATAGAGTGTGAGCATACCATTACCCCCACTTAAGCCATGACTTTGATCACCATTGCTGTATTTACCACGCGCATGGTGAGTAATGACTGTTTGTGTCAGTTGGGGTTGTTGATGGCTCAACATGGAGGCACTGGTCACCCCCCAATTCGCAAGGTTAATGCCCACACTAAAGGTCGATTTTGCAGTATTTTCCCGCATATCCCCCGAGTAGACACCTCCTTCACCCGCACTTTGCGTATCGTAAATGGTACCATTTTCCACCATCACCCGATCTAATTGAATATCATCATATTTCGCTACAGTCATTTGTGCGGCAGGAATGGTCTGAAAATAATCGGTGCCCGCTTTTTCTGGTTCAAGCAACATATAATGCCCACCAGATTTTGGTGGTGCAGTTAATAAACCAATACGAATATTATTCAGCACCAACTCACCCGGTGCGGCAAAATCAATTTTTTCTGCTGGCAAAGTTCCGCTACGCTGCTTAGAATCCACCAAACGTAATTTCAAACCAGGGCGTATTTCATCCCAGTTTAATTTAGCTGACCATGCACGTTTACTGTATAGCACCTCTGCACGACCATCCTGATTGCTCTGATCTGAAGCAGGTAACTGAGCTGGATCAGCCAATGCAATACGACGTAACAAGCGTTCATTTTGATAGACTTCAACTTGTAAGGCGCTGATATTCTCCATACCCTGATTTGGCGTGACCAATAACAATGCTTCTTTTTCTGAGGTCAAACGCGGCATTTTTTTGCTTCGTTGCCATTCGGATCGACCACATGCCCTTGCGCGAATTGAATCATCGCCTGTAAATCACCTTCTAAATCATTACGCACTTCACGTGATTCAGAATTAGCGTTGTAATCAAAAAAACCGAGTGCAGACTGATTAATCACATCTTGCTTGGGTTCAGGATATGGATTGGCATGATTTGAATTAGTCGCCTCATCCCCACCGCCACCGCCGCCGCCACATGCTGCAAGCATAGATGATAATACACATACACTTAATAGACTAAGCGAAAACCGAGTCACATTTTTCATTAATTTTTTTACCCCAATGTCAATTATTGACTAAAAACAAAACAATAAACACATATTATTCAATGGCTTATAAAATCATATTAATAAGGTTATAAAATTTATGCAATCTACTGAAAAATGCAGCATTTAACTCAAAGCAATAAACTTGTTATTTTTTCTTAAAAATTGGCGTAAATAATTTAACAATAGCGCACGTATTGAACCCTGATTTTTGACCGAGTCAACAATCTAAATAAAAAGTGATAAAAGAAAATAAGAGAAAAATTTTTGAATATTTTTAGGTTTTAGACGAACGGTATGAGGAATGTCTAAGGCAATAAGAATTCGTATCCGCAATAATTCATGATTCGAACTGTAGCTATATTTTAGCCATGTATGCACTTCAGATATAAACAGCGTTTTGTCTAAACTTTTTGCCGAAATTGTGAGATATCTAAAGTATGAATTTGACCACGCCAAATCCATTTTAATTTAGATTCCAAGAACTCATCGCCCTCAAACCAGACAAAAAGCCCTTCCATCATGTCAGGCCAATCGCTTTGGGTAACTTCATTTCGTCCAGAAATAACGGCAATAATTGCAGCTAAAATTGTGTCGTGACTTACGGCCAAACTAAGACCATATTGATTGGTTGGATGCGTGTTATAAATCAGTTCAAGCACATCCACCACGCCATGTATTGGATGCTTCATGCCAGGCAAAGCATTATTCACAAAGCTATTAATAAAACCCAAAGCACCTTGCTTCTGAAAATATGGGCCCGCCTGTTTAATGTCCAAGACAAAACTGCCCGGCTCCACCAATAAGCCCTGCTCTACAATTTCAATATGATGGGTATTCGGCTCAAGGGTAATACCATCTGCGCCTTGAATCATCAAAGCAGCGGTATCGACACAACGTTGAATTGGACTTGAAATACAATGCTGAATCACACGGTCTGTATTTCCAACCAAGTAACCGCCCCAAGCTTCCGCCAGATCACGCCCTTGCTCAGTCAATTGCAAGTTATAGCCTGCCAACCCCTGACCCACCACAATTTCACGTATAGAATGACGAGTAAATAAAGTTACAGGAGTCTGAGCATCAGGCAATAAATCAATTGCTTTAAGCATACTTGCAGGGAGTAATTCTAATGCCATGATCTAGCCAAAATTTTAAATTGGTTAGCTGACACTATACCATGTTCAGCACTTTGCTCAATCTCACTTCGCCATAAGTCCTAGTGCCTGCAAAGCAATCTGCTTCATCTTGGCATTTTTATAGGCAATAAAACCGCCATTAAGCAAGGTATCACGCTGATTATATAAAAATGCACGACCTTGAAAATCGACTAAGCCTCCACCAATTCGCTCCAATAAACATTGTCCTGCACTGGTGTCCCATTCTGAAGTTGGGTGAAAACGCGGATAAATATCGACACGGTCTTCCAAAATCATACAAAATTTGTAGGCACTACCTGCTTTTAACTCTACATACTCGGTCAACTCTGCCAAAGCCTGTAAATATGCGCTGTACTGTGGTTTGCTTTGACTGCTATGACTTAGGCCTATATTCAAAATTGATGTTGTATGATCATTTGCTTGATACACATACCACTGCTGCGTCAAAATATGATATTTCAACGGCATGCCTTGTTCTGGGCAAAAGTAAATATTGTGTTCCCCAGGTACTGCTAACACTGCAAAAGTCGTTACCGCACCACGAATTAGACTCAGGTTAATTGTAAATTCAGGGCGTTGGTGTAAAAACTCTTTGGTTCCATCTAAAGGATCAAGCAACCAAAACTCATGCCATGCTTGCCGTTGGCTTTGCTCACCTTCTTCTGACAGCAACGGCAAAGTAGAAATTTCAGCCAAAGCCTGCGTTAAATAATGATTTACTCGATAATCTGCTTGAGTAACAGGTGAATTGTCGTTTTTTTTCTCTACATCAAATGTCGCACCCGAGCAATATTGCTGAAACTCCTGATTGAGAATGTCACATGCTTGCACCATCACGGGAAGCAACTGCTCAATCAGTGCATGCTGCGGTTGCGTTGTTTTTATAAACATAGATTATCCTTGATCAGTGTCATTTTGACACTTCTTACGCATTACATGGGTTCTATTGTAATAAAATTTATGAGCTATGCGATGTCTAAAACCCTAAATTTATTTAGCGCTTATGACCAATTCATTAATGTTCACACTGACGTATATTTTATGAAAATCATTTATCTAAAATATAATTTCTTGTTTGCAATATCTATAAATAAAAAAATGTAAATATCCGATTAATCTTTAAATGGATTGGATAAACTTTTCTTAAACATTGATAAAGCCAATCCGCCACTTACCACTAATAAAATTCCCACAATCACCAAATAAGTTTCGCCACCAATAAAACCGAGAATAATTGCAGCAATACCTAAAAGTCCTAAAATCGTAGTAATGGCAATTCCTAAAATAGACATCACAGTTCCTTTATTTTATTTAATGACTAAAAATTGTGATTATTATCAGCGATCACTCTGTCACATTCATGCCAATTTTGATAGTTAAAACGTAACATTTGCATGTGATAATTCACATTTATATACAGAACCCATACTAAGAATAATCACTATAAAGCATGATGATTTCACTTTGGTAACTTGAAGCTTAAATAATAATTATGACAGCTTTGTGCATTTTGCTTGATCACAAAGATTAATCAGCAGTGTTAGGTCAAATTTATGTCTTAAATCACAAACCCATCAAATAAAAAGCCTGATATAAAAATATCAGGCTCTTATTTATGTACACAAATTTGTACATATAAAAAATATATGCTTTTAAAAGCGTTTAATCTTTTTCAAGGAAAGTCAATTCACCTTCATCTGACGTGATTTTAATTTTAACTTTACGGTAACTGCGTTTATCAGGGTTTAAAGCAGACTCTGAAACATGATGAGCAAATTTTTCATCTCCCATCAAATGCGTAAATAGTTTATACCCTATACGCATTTTCTTAATTTTTTTCTTCTTTTTCTCAAATTCATCTAACTGCTTATCTAAATACTTCAAATCTAAATACTGTTGTTCAGCCATAGCTGACTCCCTAATTAAGCTAAGTTTTGCATTCTATTGCTACGCTTATACAGTTTAAAAAATACAGCACTATGTCAAAAAAATAGTTTTTGTGAACGCTACAGTAAGATTTTAAAAAATTGACTGAATCTTAGAATTTCAAATTCAAAACTGCATAAATTTCACACATTCAGCCTAACATAAAACCTCAAATAATCGGACAGTATTTTGTGTTATTCGCCAAGCATGCTTAAATGAGCCTGTTTACTTTACCTATTGGCAATATTTCAGGGTAGCTCAATGCAAAAAAATATCATCATGTTTGACATGGATGGCACACTGTTAGACCTCGCTTATGATGATTTTATCTGGAATGAACAACTGCCTATTCGTTATGCAGAAGTTCATGGCTGTTCTTTAGCACGCAGTAAAGAAATTTTATATGATTTTTATCAGGCACATAGTCACACCCTCGAATGGTACTCATCCAGCTTTTGGACTGCAAAGGTTGGAATTGACATGCTTGCCATGCAACTTGAATACAAAAACCAAGTCACCTTGCGTCCACAGGCAATTGAACTATTAGACTACTTAAAAAATAAGGGCTACCGACTTTGGCTCACAACTAATGCCGACTGCGCAGGCTTAGATTTTAAATTAGCGCATACAGGTTTAGCGCATTATTTTGAAGTTATTGTTAGCTCTGAGAGTATTGGTTACGCCAAAGAACGGATTGAATTTTGGCAAAAGTTACAACAGTTGCATCCTTTTCAAGCCGAAGACTGCTATTTTATAGATGACACTGAAAAAGTGTTAAATGGTGCCAAAAGCTTTGGCATTGGTCGCTTGTTAAGTATTGCTCAGCCTTCTTCGGCAAAGCCTGCTCGCCAGACTTGTAATTACCCTATGCTGCACCAATTAACAGATTTAATTCCTGTCTTAGAACAATTTGAGGACACTCAAAAATATGCCTAAAACTTCGTCACACGAAGCAATCGAAAGCATCCGAATTGATAAATGGCTATGGGCTGCACGTTTTTTTAAAACCCGCTCTATTGCAAAAGCGGCCATTGAAGGCGGTAAAGTTCATCACAATGGCGAACGCGTGAAAGTTTCCAAAGAAATTCGTGTAGGTACTGAACTGACTATTCAACAAGGCTTTGATAAAAAAACGGTATTGGTCAAAGCCCTGTCAGGAGTACGTGGCCCTGCTCCTATCGCACAACAACTTTATGAAGAAACTGAAGTGAGTATTGCGCGCAGGGAATTGATTGCCACCCAAAGAAAGTTGCATAATCTAGCACGCCCTGATCATCGACCAAGTAAAAAAGACCGTCGTGACATCAGCAGATTTAAACAAGAGAATGATCAGCAATTTGACCAATTTTGGTCATATAATGATGATTAAATAGAGCGTCACAGGCTGTCGTACAGCTCGTGATATAAATAGAACTACAGGACAAATTCTGTCACTATATGCACGTGGAAACGATTTAAGTAAATACATCCACTTAAGTATATTATTTAGTGACATCGTATTGAGGTTGTAAGATGGATGAGAATAAAAGCAAGGCGCTGAATGCCGCTTTAAGCCAGATTGAAAAGCAATTTGGCAAGAACACTGTGATGCGTCTAGGCGACAACACTGTGCAAGCGGTAGAAGCAGTATCTACAGGCTCATTGACCCTAGACATCGCCTTGGGCATTGGCGGTTTACCTAAAGGCCGTATCATTGAAATTTACGGTCCTGAATCATCAGGTAAAACTACTATGACTCTGCAAGCTATTGCAGAGTGTCAAAAAGCAGGTGGAACCTGTGCCTTTATTGATGCCGAACACGCACTTGACCCTCAATATGCACGTAAACTTGGTGTAGATATTGACAACTTATTGGTATCTCAGCCTGACAATGGTGAACAAGCCCTTGAAATTGCAGATATGTTGGTACGTTCAGGTGCAATTGACCTGATTGTTGTCGACTCCGTTGCAGCCTTAACCCCTCGTGCCGAAATTGAAGGCGAAATGGGTGACTCACACATGGGCTTACAAGCACGTTTAATGAGTCAGGCCTTACGTAAAATCACGGGTAATGCTAAACGCTCGAACTGTATGGTGATTTTCATTAACCAAATTCGTATGAAAATTGGTGTAATGTTTGGTAGCCCTGAAACGACCACGGGCGGTAACGCACTGAAATTCTATGCCTCTGTTCGTTTAGATATTCGTCGTGTAGGTCAGGTTAAAGAAGGTGACGAAATTATTGGTTCAGAAACCAAAGTTAAAGTCGTTAAAAATAAAATGGCACCTCCATTTAAAGAAGCGTTATTCCAAATTCTTTATGGTAAAGGCGTTAACCACTTGGGCGAGTTGGTCGATTTAGCCGTTCAACAAAATATCGTACAAAAAGCAGGTGCTTGGTACTCTTATCAAGGCGATAAAATTGGTCAAGGTAAAAACAACACCATTCGCCACCTTGAAGAGCATCCTGAGCTTGCAAAAGGCATTGAAGCGATTATTCGTGAACAACTGTTGACTACAGGTCAAGCTGCCCCAGTAGAAGATAAAGACGAAGAAGAGTTTGACTTACTTGATGTTTAAGCATGCAGTAAGATGAACACAGACCGATTTAAATAAAACGCTCTACGGGGCGTTTTATTGTATATGGATGCCCCTTATTATGTCTGAGCCCAAATTTCCCAAACTGATTGATTACGCAGCCTTAAAACAACAATTTGGCGAGGATGCAGCGACATCGCAAACCGTGCATACGCATCAAGATACAGACGCTACACTACGTTTTACTTCCACTCATATCCAACCACTGTCTCAAAATAATAGCGATCATAAAGATGCAGTAGCTTATGAAGATGAAGGTGCAAGCAACGATCAAACACAACAAACAAAACGTCCAGGGCTTACAGGTTCTCGTTTACGCAGTTATGCCTTTGCCGTGCTCACACGCAAAGAATATTCTAAAAATGACTTAATTGAAAAATTAGCACTCTATGCAGACAACCGCGAGGAAGTGATTGCATTAGTCAATGAATTAGCACAAGAAAATTATCAAAGTGATCAGCGTCTTGCAGAAATGCTCTTGGCCAGTCAGAAACGCAAAGGCAAAGGGCCAAATCGCATAAAAATGGCACTTAAAAATAAAAAAGTAGATACAGCTTTGATCTCAGAAGAACTCAAAGAAACCGATTGGACAGAACAGGCCTATCAACTCAAAGTGAAAAAATTCGGCACAGAGGTTGCCAAAGAACCAAAACTAAAAGCCAAACAAATTCGGTTTTTACAATATCGAGGTTTTGATATGGATGCGATTATGAAAGCAATTCGTAGACAGGAACAAGAATTTTAAATTGAATAAAGAAGATAAATAATTATAATTTTTAAATCTGGTGGCAACCCTACCAGCAAGACTTCGGCACATCATAGTTCTACTACCGCTGCTACCTTCCGGTCCTGACGGGGTTCGTAGAGTACAATTGCGAAGTAACCGGCAGGGCTACCATTGCAAAACAGAGTATAGAGATTTTTAGCAAACTTGCAAGTGTTGAACAAAATTTCCTGCGTTAAAGCTATCCATTTGATTATTTTAAAAACAACTCAATCAATTTGATGTATTTATAGTGACAAAATCAAACCTCTTGCTTTAACAGCATACCATTCAAATTAAATTTACTTGGTTTAGATATATCAAATTCACAATCAGCACAGATTGATAATAAGTTTGTAAAAGCTTATTGCATTTCCCTGCACGGACGTTTTAAATGTCAAAATGACAAGATTAACGGATTGTGCCTTTTCATATAGGGGTGCGCAATTCACACAAGATTTAAATGGATATTCAACTATGCTAAAAAAGCATGCACTCTGTGCCCTTGCCCTACTGTGCTCTACATCTGTATTTGCTAATATTCCAATTGAAAGTCACAACCTTAGCCAAAGCAGTGCCAACTATGCCAACAGCCCCGCAATCGGGACAACAAACATGGGAACAGCCAATGTTCCTACCAATGTAAATTGGCAATTAATGCAAAAAAATCAACAATTAGAAAATGATATCCGTCAATTACGTGGCAAAATGGAAGAGCAGGAAAATGAAATTTCACAGCTCAAGCACGAATTACAAAACCGTTATACAGATTTAGATCAACGCTTAGAATTACTACAGCAAAAAGTCGATCCTGAGTCTGCACCAATGTCTGAGGAGGATAACCAAAAGGATAGCTCTCCCAGCCCCAGTAACAACCAGTTAAACATTCCAGCGCCTCAGTCTGCAAACAATGCGACACCAACGGCACAAGGCTTAAATGCCAATATTGAGCAGGAAAAAGCAGCATATACCATCGCACTAGATGCTTATAAGCAAGGTGGGGCCAAAAAAGCCATTGCACCCATGCAAAATTTCATTAAAAACCATCCAGACAGCGTGTATATCAGTAATGCTTACTTCTGGTTGGCTGAGTTTAATTTAGCAATTGAACCTACCAATTACACGGAAGCTAAAAAGAATTTTGAAATTGTAGCAACTAAATACCCGCAATCTGCAAAAGCTGCCAGTGCTTTATACCGCTTATATAGTATTGCCAAAGATGTTGACCATAAACCTGCTTTAGCAGGCCAATATAGAAGCAAAATTCTCAGTCAATATCCTCAATCTGAAGAAGCAGGCTTCGTAAAATAAACTTAAGCTATTGCAAATTTAAGCCAATAAAAAAAGACATCCGAGGATGTCTTTTAATTTTTTGATGCAATGAGCATTAAACAAATTTATATCTTAACGTACGATACCACGTTCAGACTGTTCCAGAGAATCAATCAAACGCTGTGCTTCTGCCACATTTGGCAAAATATCATCACGAATTTGTTGAATGGCCTGCTCTGTCGTTAATCCAGATTTATAAATCAGTTTAAAGGCTTCTCGAAGACCTTGAATCACATCCTTCGACCAACCTTTACGACGCATGCCTTCCACATTCATTGCAAACGCATGTGCAGGATTACCAGACACCATTACATATGCAGGTACATCTTTAAGAATAAGTGATGCACCACCAATCATGCTGAAAGAATCAATTTTACAGAACTGATGAATACCCGAGTTTCCACCCACAACTACATAATCACCCACATGCACATGGCCTGCCACGCCAACATTATTGGCAAAAATATTGTGATCACCCACCATACAGTCGTGAGCAATATGCGTATTCACCATGAGTAGATTGTGACTACCAATTTTGGTCAGGCTGTTATCTTGTACCGTACCACGATGCAGACTGCAATGTTCACGAATCTTGTTGTGATCACCAATTTCTAACCAAGTTTCCTCGCCCGCATATTTCAAGTCTTGGCAGACTTCGCCTACGCTTGCGAACTGGAAGATTTCATTGTGCTGACCAATACGGGTATAACCCCCAATCACCACATGTGAATGAAGTTTTGTACCCTCACCAATCGTTACATTTGGGCCAACAATACAATATGGTCCAATTGTCACATCTGAAGCAATTACTGCAGATGAGTCAATTATAGCGGTTGGGTGAATGAGTGGGTTATTGCTCATGCTTGCTCTGTTTTCTGATGCGAAACCATAATTTCCGCGGTTGCTGCGACAACGCCATCAACGGTGGCGATACAATTATATTTGTAAATGCCTCGTTTTTGCATAACTAATTCCGATTTTAATACAAGTTGATCGCCTGCAACGACTTGTTTTTTAAATCGAACTTTTTCTGCGCCTGCAAAAAGAAACAGTGAACCTGCGCTTGGTTTCTCATTATTCATGATAAAACCTAGAATACCCGACACTTGTGCCAATGCTTCAACGATTAAAACGCCAGGCATGATCGGATAATTCGGGAAGTGGCCTTGCAAGAATTCTTCGTTAATAGATACATTTTTATAACCCACGATACCGTTATCAGTCACTTCGACAATGCGATCGACCAATAAAAATGGATAACGATGGGGTAAATATTCACGAATAGTTTGAATGTGCATTGGCAATTCAGGTTTAGTGAAGGTGCTAGAATTCGACTCAGTCATCATAATTATTTACGCAATTTAAAAGTTGATTCAAGGGACTCAATTTGAGATTGCATATCATCAAGTCTTTTCACCAATTGGGTCAATGGCACATCTGCTAATTGTCTGAGACGCACAACGGTACGTTTCCACTTTTGATTTTCAAACAAGCCAATACCTGAAGAATATTTCCCTGCTTCAGAAATATTATTTGTGACCATTGACATTCCCGTCAAAGTCACATTATCGGCAATATTTAAGTGCCCTGAAATTGCACTTCCACCACCAATGATACAGTTTTTGCCAATCGTCACACTTCCTGCAACGGCAGTCTTTGCCGCAATTGCGGTATGTGCACCAAGTTTGACGTTATGTGCGATTTGCACAAGATTATCAACAATGACGCCATCTTCCAAAATTGTATCGTTTAATGCGCCACGGTCGATGCTGCTGTTCGAGCCAATACGGACATCGTTGCCAATAATGACTGAACCGAGTTGTGCGATACGATGCCATTTTCCCTGATAAGGCGCAAAGCCAAAGCCTTCACTACCAATTACCGTGTTGGCATGAATACGTACCCGATCCCCCAGTTTAGCCTCACCTGTTAAGGTCACGTGAGAATCGATAAAACACTGTTGACCAATTTCAACAAAATCATCAATTTTACAATGCGATTGCACAATCGTATTGTCACCCACAACACAGTTTTCACCAATCACCACATAATGACCAATATAGGCACTATCGGCAATCATGGCAGATGGATGAATTTGTGCAGTGCTTTCAATACCACGTTGAGTATGTTTGCGCTCAAACACATGAGTCAGAATTGCAAAAGCCAAATACGGGTTATCCACCACAATAAAGTTATGATGGTTGTCTAACTCAGCTTGCAGTTGAGCAGTCACAATAAAAGCCCCCGCTTGGGAGCTACGTGCTTGTGCTAAATACTTATCGCCATTTACGAATGTAAGTTGATCTGCTTGAGCACACTCAAGGCTTGCCAAACCTCGCAAACGTAAATCGGCCTGTCCAATGTATTGACCTTGAACTAGAGCAGCAATGTCTTCTAAGCGATAATATTGAGAACTCATTGATTATTTAATTGCGTTAACCTTTTGAATCATTTTATCAGTTAAATCATGCTTCGGGTCATAGGCAAGTGCTGAGTTTTTATTCAAAACCACATCTAAACCATTTTCTTTACGCAATTGTTCAGCAATTTGCTTCAAACGTGTTTCAAAACCATCGTTAATTTTCTGCAATTCTGCCTGAACACGGGTTTGTACAACTTGCTGCAAACCATTAAATTCTTTTAGCTTGGCTTGGAATTGGGTATTCATTTTCTGCTTTTCAGCATCAGATAAATTGTTAGATTGTTGCGCACGCTGCTGCATGGTTTCTAACTCTTTGGCCAATTGCTCAAGTTTAGTGGTTTGCGGTTTAACTGATTGTTGCAATGCCAAATTTTGCTGTTTGAGATAACTGCTGCTTTCAACAACACGTTCCAAGCTCACCACACCATAACCTGCAGCATGCGCCACAGCAGCCATGCTAGACAAACCAAACAATGCCAAACTCAATATTGTTTTTTTCATGTGCTACATCCTGTGTTTAAACGATCCAATTTGGGTCGTACTTAGAAAGTACGACCAATTTCAAATTGGATATTTTTGGTGTCATCGCCTTGTTTATCATTCAATGGATATGCATAGCTAAGTGACAATGGACCAATCATGGTAATCCAAGTAAAGCCTACACCCACGCTATAACGCATCTCGCCGAAGTCAAAGCCGTAGTTGTCTTTACAATATTGCTTCGCATTCACAGAAGCCCCATTCACAAAAATATTTGAATCAGAAACATTACACTGAGTATCAAAAACTTGTGCGCCTTCTGCAAAAATCACTGGACGAACTTGACGTGTCCAATCCCCTTTAAATGGCACTGGTAGAGCCAATTCTGTACCAAATTGTACTAAGGCATTACCACCCACTTCTTCTGGAGATAGATCTGATTGTTCCGTATCAGAGAAATATACGCCTGGATATTTTGGTCCTAGGGTACTGTTGTCGTAACCACGCACCGAACCATAACCACCTGCATAGAAGTTTTTATAGAACGGCAAATCATTACCAAAACCTATCTTACCATAGCCACGTAAGACAAAATCTTTACCTAATGGAAAGTAAGCTTGAGCATCATAAGTGACTTTTTGAAATTCTACATCACTGCCCGGTAAGGCAATTTCAGCATTAACACGATGCGACATACCATTGGTTGGGAAAATCGGACGGTTTAAAGTGTTATATGACCAGCCTAAATTTAAGTTATAAGTTAGGAAGTCTCCTTTAAACTCTTTACCATACGTAATTGTCTTAATTGGCACGCCATCTTTATCTACGCATTGCCCAGATGTTGCCTCTATTGCACCTGGACAATGGTCACCTTTTACTGTTTCTTTCCCGCCATTTCTTTCTAAATAATCTGCCACATAAGTCGAAACATAAGGCCCTGTAGTCACTTCAGTTTGGTCAATGTTTAAACCTGCACTAATACTTTGGTTCTCATCAATTGGGTAACCAAAGTTAATACCACCACCAAAACTGTCTGTCACATAGTTGTTAACGTTATAGTCATCATCCAACTTGGTTTTGCGGTAGTACATGTTATAACCACGACGTACACCATCAATGGTAAAGTATGGGTCAGTCACACTCAGGTTATAATAGTCTTGCGTTTCAGAACGTGATAAATCAATCGAAACAGCATTACCTGTACCCAAGAAGTTAGTTTGACTTAAACCTGCCTGGAATGTCACACCACCACTTTGAGAGAAACCGACCGCTAAGGTACTGGTACCTGAGTGCTGTTCTTCTACATTTACATTTAAGTCAATTTGGTCTGGCACATTTGGAATACGCACTGGCTTAACATCAACCGTTTTAAAGAAGCCAGTACGTTCTAAACGCACTTTGGACAAGTCAATTTTTTCATTACTTGCCAATGCACCTTCCATTTGGCGCATTTCACGACGTAAAACTTCATCGGCAGTTTTGCTGTTGCCTGCGAAGTTAATACGACGCACAGTTACTTGCTGACCTGGGTTAATGTAGTAGTTTAAATCGACAAGTTTGGTTTCTTTGTCAATTTGCGGAACAATATTGACTTCGGCATAGTAATAGCCTGCATTACCATATTTACGCAGCAACAATTGTTTTACTGCATTCACTTTTTCTTGTGAATAGGTTTCACCATCTTTGTAAATTTGCAGTGCGGTCAGTTCTTCAGGCTTATATAACGCATCTCCCAAGAATTTACTCTCACCGAACTTAAATTGCTCACCTTCATCTACAGACACTTCAACAAAGATATGCTTTTTATCTTCGCTCAAGTTCAAACTTGAATTGGTAATATTGAAGTTGATGTAACCTTTATTGAGGTATAGAGCTCGCAATGCTTCAAGACTTGCCGCCATTTTTTCGCGTGCATAGCGGTCATTACGGGTAACTATTGAACTCCAGCTACTTTCTTTTACCGCAAAAGCCTGTTTAATTTCACTTTCTTTGAAAACCGTATTGCCAATGATGTTGATATCCACCACTTTAGCGGCTTTACCTTCAACAAACTCAACGGTTAAATCTACACGGTTATTAGGACGTGCCGTGGTGATGACGCGCACATCTGCATCATAACGACCCTGCTGCATATATTGCTGTTCAAGCTCAGACTCTAAAGTTTGCAATGCAGATTTTTTTAGCACTTCACCTTCAGCCACGCCCATTTTCTTTAAACCATCTTCCAATGCTTCTTTTGGAATCAGTTTATTGCCCTTAAATTCAACTTTAGAAATGATTGGACGTTCAACCACTTTAAAAACCAGCGTGTCTGATTCACGCGTAGCTTGAATATCATCAAACAAACCTGTGGCATACAGTGAGCGAATCGCATTGGCTAAAACGGCCTCATTGACCCGATCACCACTATTGACTGGAATCATTCCATAGACATTGGCTGGCGTTAAACGAACAAGACCATCTATTTTTATATCTCGTACAATGAATTCATCTGCTGCATATACTTGTTGTGTTGCCGCCATTGCACTGATGAGTGCCAAGGGCATAAATAAATGTGTGTGCTGCATGCCAGTCTTTTCCAATGTTAAATTTATTTCGTATCTACGTTGTTATAAACGCATAATGTCATTAAATAATGCCAGAAGCATCATACTTCCAAGCAGTACCATACCAATTTTCAAACCAACTAATTGTATTTGTTCAGAAACAGGTTTACCACGAATCAGCTCGATAAAATAATAAACTAAATGTCCGCCATCCAACATTGGAATTGGCAATAAATTTAGAATTCCTAAGCTTACGCTCATGAGTGCCATAAAGGAAATGAAGGTTTGCCACCCCATCTCTGCACTTTGTCCTGCTACTTTGGCAATGGTAATTGGGCCAGATAAGTTATCTAAACCAATTAGACCACGTACCATTTTGACAATAGAGTTCAGAATCATGCTTGATAGCTGACCTGTTTTATCTACAGCCATCAATAATGCTTCGCTTGGGCTATACTGAATGGTTTGCTTATAGTCATCTGGAATTACAATTTTTCCAGGATCGCTTTGCACACCCAATACACCCGAAACATTACCCATGTTATCGCGTTTACCTTGCGGCATGACTTCCAGTTGCTGTATTTGATTATTGCGGAGCACATCAACTTTCAGTAATTTTTCTGGCGATGCCTGAACCACTTGTACCACGTCGTACCAGTCATTCATTTTTACGCCATCAATTGCCACAATTTGATCGCCCTCTTTCATGCCTTGACGAATCGCTGCACCATCTTCACTTAATTTGCTGACAATAGCTGGAATTTGTGGACGATAAGGTGTAAAACCCAGTACATCTAAAGGCGACTGAGATTGATCGTTAATAAAATTATGAATCGGAAGATTAAAGGTTTTGATTTCACCTGCACGTTCAGCCTTTACCTGAATATTGCCTGTTTCACCCACACGATCAACTAGAGCAAAGTTAAGTTTTTCCCACGTACTTACAGATGTACCATCAATGGCTGTGATTTTATCACCTACTTGCATTTGTGCAGCTGCTGCAGGTGTGTCTGCCAATACTTTACCTACGCGCGTATTCAGCTGCTCTTGAGCAGGTAAAAATAAAACCCAAAACAATAAAATGGCAAAAACCAAGTTAATGAGCGGCCCTGCTGCCACAATTGCAATCCGTTTCCACGGATGCTGACGGTTAAAAGCATAAGGTAGGTCTTCTTCAGCAACGCTTTCTTCACGCTCATCTAGCATTTTGACATAGCCACCTAAAGGCAATGCCGAAAGCTGATATTGAATACCCGACTTTTTAGAAGTCCATTTTAAAATAGTTGGTCCAAAGCCAATGGAATATACTAAAACTTTGACACCAAGCTTACGTGCAACAAAATAGTGCCCAAATTCATGTATTGCAATTAAAGGGCCAAGCAAAAGAATCGCAGCAACCACAATAAATAAGGCACTCATGCTTTAGCTTCCTTTATTTAATACAAAATGCTGTGCAATCGCACGAGCGTTTTGATCTGCCTGCAAAATCAGCTCAATGCTTTCAGCGGCTGAATTTTGTATCTGATTCAATGTATGCTCAACCACTGTCGCAATTTCGGTAAAACGAATCTGTTGCTTTAAAAAAGCATCGACAGCAATTTCATTGGCTGCATTTAAAATAGCAGGAGCCAAACCACTTTCTTGCATGGCTTGACGTGCCAAACTTAAGGCTGGGAAACGTGTAGTATCTGGCGCCTGAAAATCCAGCTGATGATTCACAAACAAATCTAATGGTGGTACATGCGTTTGAATACGCTGCGGCCATGCCAAAGCATGCGCAATTGGCGTACACATATCAGGATTACCCATTTGCGCCAAAGTTGAACCATCCACATATTGAACCATGGAGTGAATAATACTCTGTGGATGCACAACGACTGTAACAAAATGTTCTGAAATTGCAAAAAGATGGCACGCTTCGATTAATTCCAACCCTTTATTCATTAAGGTTGCAGAATCAACTGAAATTTTTTGTCCCATAGACCAGTTTGGATGTTTGCAGGCTTGCGCAGGAGTAACATGTTGTAATTCTTCTAGGCTATGTTTTAAAAATGGACCACCTGAAGCAGTCAATAAAATTTGCGATACGCCCAATTTAGGCTGTCCATTGCGTTCTGCTTGTAAATAATGTTCAGGTAAACACTGAAAAATCGCATTATGTTCAGAGTCTACTGGCAACAACAAAGCGCCATGTTCACGTGCTGCCTGCATCATGATATCACCCGACATCACCAATGCTTCTTTATTGGCCAATAATACACGCTTACCTGCTTTAACTGCTGCCAATGTTGGCAATAAGCCTGCAGCACCTACAATAGCTGCCATGACCACATCCACTTCAGGATGTTCAGCAACCGCAATTAGCCCCACTTCATCACTTAAAATTTCAATATTTGAAATTTGATTTTGGCGAAACAGTTGATGCAATTCATCTACTTTGGCGGCAGGTACAACCACAACTTTAGGATGGTACTGTTTGCATATTTGAACCAGTTCTTGAATTCGGCTATGGGCCGTGACTGCAAAAACTGAATACTGCTCAGGATGTTGTTGCAGTACTTTTAGGGTGCTTTGTCCAATTGAACCTGTCACACCCAAGATACAAACAGCTTGTGACATTTATAAATCTACGCCAATAAGTTTTAAAACATACATACCTGCAGCAAAAATTGGAGCTGCCGCAAGTAAAGAATCAATACGATCTAGCACACCGCCATGACCTGGCAAAACACGTCCAGAGTCTTTAATTCCTGCACGGCGTTTGATCATAGATTCAAATAAATCACCCAATACTGAGCTAAATACTGTAATGACTGAAAGAAGCAGGAATAAGATGTGTTGTGCCAAGGTCAGGTCTAAATATACCACCTCAACCACAATCACGATTAGCATAGCAGTGAACACACCACCATATAAGCCTTCTACGGACTTGTTTGGGCTGACATTCGGTGCAAGTTTTTTCTTGCCCAGTTTACGCCCAACAAAATAAGCACCAGAGTCTGCACCCCATACCAACAGGAATAGGTACATCAACCACCACGGTGAGCTTTCCCAAACTGAAAAAATAGCGGTGACTGCGGCAGAAATTAAAATGAAACCAATAAAGCTTAAGCTCGGGTTATACCATGCGTCATAATCTGGATAAGATTTAACCCAATAAATACTGAGTAACCATGTAAAAATTGAAGCTGCCCAAAGTAATAAGGCAATATCACTAAAATATAGTGCCATCGCTGCCAAAGCGGCAGTCAATACACCAAAGCCCCAAGCCATAGGCTTGAGTACGTAATTTGTTTTTCTTGGCATGAGTTTGAACCACTCATAGCCCGCAACCCCTGCTGCAACAATCATCAGCATAAACATTGGATAATGAGACTGAGTTGCAAACATGCAACTCAATACTACAGCGACCAATACCAATGCGGTAATAATCCGCTCTAACATGTATTAATTCTCAATTTTCTCTTGCTGAATTTGCTCAGAAGTTTTACCAAAACGACGTTCACGACCACCAAATACGGCCAGCGCATCGTCAAATTCTTCTATACAAAATTCAGGCCACAAGGTTTGGGTAAAATACAATTCAGCATACGCAGCTTGCCAAAGTAGAAAGTTGGACAATCTAAAATCGCCGCCTGTACGAATCAGAAGATCTACAGGTGGTAAGTCTGCCAGACTGACGTATTGACCAAACAAATGTGTATCTATCTGTTCAATTTCGATTTTATTTGCCACAACATCTGCTGCAATTTGTTTCGCAGCTTGTGCCATATCCCACATACCACCATAACTAATGGCAATTGTGAGTGTCATGCTATTGAAATTAGCAGTCCTTTGTTCAGCATGCAACATTAACTCGCGCAAATGCGGTGACAAACGTGAACGGTCACCAATAAAACGTAAGGCAATATTGAATTTTTCCATGCGTGGAAGTTGCTCATGAATTGTGGTTTCCAGCAATTGCATGAGTAAATCCACTTCAAACTGTGGACGGTTCCAGTTTTCACTCGAAAAAGCAAAAACGGTTAAAGCTTGAATATGTTTTTTTCTACAGTGTTCAACAATCGGGTCAAGCACATCTTTGCCAGAGCGATGTCCTTCCCCTTTTTGCATTTGATTTTTTTTTGCAAAACGATTGTTGCCATCCATAATGATGGCAACATGTTTTGGCAAAGACAAACAGTCTTCAGATGTGGTCATTGATTAGACCTTCATCAACTCAGCTTCTTTTGCAGCAAGACGCTTATCTACTTCTGCAACGTATTTGTCTGTGATTTTTTGAATATCATCTGCTGCACGGCGCTCATCATCCTCAGAAATTTCTTTTTCTTTCAATAAAGCTTTGATGTCGCCCAATACATCACGACGGATGTTACGAATCGCGACTTTGGCATTTTCAGCTTCAGAACGCGCCACTTTTTGCATATCACGACGAGTTTCTTCAGTCAATGCAGCAAGTGGTACACGAATCGCGTCTGCTGTAATTGGGTTTAGACCCAAATCTGACTCACGAATAGCTTTATCAATTGCAGACACCATTGAACGCTCAAATGGCTGAACCAATAAGGTACGTGAATCTTCAACACCAATGTTAGCAACTTGGTTTAATGGCACATCGGAACCGTAGTAAGAAACCATCACACCATTTAAAATAGATGGATGTGCACGACCTGTACGCACTTTGGCAAAACCATGTTCTAAAGACTCTAAAGTCTTGCTCATACGTTCTTCGCTGTCTTTTTTAAGATCGTTAATCATAAGATCTTCCTTACTGTATTCTAAAATTTGAGTCAAAATATAGGGTTAAATTAGTCTGTAGTATAAAGAGCTTTCAGGCTCACGTACATTAGTTCGTAACGTGAGTCCCTTCTTTTTCACCCATGACTACAGAAAGCAACGCACCTGCTTTATTCATATCAAATACTTGTAGCGGCACATTGTGGTCGCGGCACAAGCAGATTGCAGTTAAATCCATTACACCTAACTTTTCATCTAAAACTTGGTCAAAAGTTAAGGTGTCGTATTTCACAGCATCTTCGTATTTGCTTGGGTCTTTATTGTAAACGCCATCTACCTTAGTTGCTTTTAAGATTAAGTTGGCTTCAATTTCGATACCACGTAAACAAGCTGCAGTATCTGTTGTAAAGAATGGATTACCCGTGCCTGCAACAAATACGCATACTTCACCTTGTGTCAGGTGACGAATTGCATCTCGGCTTGAGTAAGACTCAACCACAGTGCCAATTGGTAATGCTGACATTAAACGAGTTTTGATGTTACGGCGTACCAAAGCATCACGCATGGCCAAACCATTCATCACAGTTGCCAACATACCCATTTGGTCACCAGTTACACGACCGACTAAGCCATCTTTTTGTAATTGGCTGCCACGATACAAGTTACCACCGCCCACAACAATACCAACTTCCACACCTAAACCAACCAAGTGTGCAATAGCCAAAGACATTTGATCGAGCACTTGCGCATCAATCCCCATGTCTTTATTGCCTGCAAGCGCTTCACCCGATAGTTTCAACAAGATACGTGCATAACGTGGCTTTTTTGAATCTAACATTGTCATTACTCCAATTCTAAATTCTAAACTTTAAATTCTTACAATTCGTCTGATTTACAACTTGAAATCTTAGTCAGAGAAACCCTAAGCAGACTTGACCTGAATCAGTTTGGCAAATAAGTCGTATTCATCGGCATCGGTGATTTCAACTTCAAGCAAATCACCTGCTTTAATTAAATTCTTGTCGATATCTTCTACAAATACGTTGCCATCAATTTCTGGTGCATCGGCATAAGAGCGTGCTACTGCCACTGGAAATTCCTCTTCCAAATCATCAACCAATACCGTCATAGTTTGACCAATACGCTTTTGAAGTTTGGCTGCAGAAATTTCTTGCTGAACCTGCATAAAACGCTCATAGCGTTCTTGTTTAATTTCTTCAGGCACATGATCAGGTAAATCGTTTGCTGCGGCACCTTCAACTGGTGAATAGGTAAAACAACCCACACGGTCTAGTTGCGCTTCTTTGAGCCAATCCAGCAAGATTTGGAAATCTTCTTCTGTTTCACCAGGGAAACCCACCACAAAGGTAGAACGAATAACTAACTCAGGGCATTTTTCACGCCACAGCTTTAAACGCTCTAAAGTGTTTTCGCTGTGTGCAGGACGCTTCATTAGCTTTAACACTTTCGGGCTGGCATGCTGAAACGGAATATCTAAATAAGGCAAAATCTTGCCTTGAGCCATTAAGTCAATCACAGCATCGACATGCGGATATGGATAGACATAGTGCAAACGCACCCAAATGCCCAACTGCCCTAAGGCTTCACACATATCATAGAATTTGGTTTTAACCGGCTGACCATTCCAAAAATCTAATTTGTACTTGGTATCTACACCATAGGCAGAAGTATCTTGAGAAATCACAAGTACTTCTTTTACGCCCGCACGTTTGAGTGCAGCAGCTTCTTCTAAAACTGAACCCACAGGACGTGAAACCAAATCACCACGCATGCTTGGAATAATACAGAAGGTACAACGATGGTTACAGCCTTCAGAAATTTTAAGGTAAGCATAATGCTTAGGCGTCAAACGGATGCCTTGTTCAGGAACCAAATCGATGAATGGATTATGCTTTGGCGGCTCAGGTACATACTGGTGTACCGCTTCCATAACTTCCTGATACGCTGCCGCGCCTGTGACTTTTAATACATTCGGGTGCATTTGACGAATCTTGTCTTCATCTTTACCCAAACAGCCTGTCACAATCACACGGCCATTGGCATTCATTGCTTCGCCAATCGCGTCTAAGGACTCTTGTACTGCAGATTCAATAAAACCACATGTATTGACAACAACTAAGTCTGCACCATCATAATCAGATGCAACATCGTAACCTTCAGTTTTTAACTGAGTTAAAATTCGTTCGGAATCTACCAATGCCTTAGGACAACCTAAAGAAACAAAACCGACTTTGGGGGATTTCATAGAATCTGCACTCCACTAGAATGCGCGTATTGTATGACTTTTCTTTGCATAAAAATAGAGAAATAGCCGACTCTTTGCATAATGCACCAAAATACAACCATTCAGGCTGAATGATTTATTTATCGCACCATTTTAATGCATTTTTTATTTACAGTGTTTCTGTTATCCGTTATATCTTGAAAATTCAGTCCAGTTGCAGCGCATTTTTTTGAACTTGCGAAGATAAATGCACTAAAAACTTAAAGTTGGCGTGCATTTTGCTTAATTCGCCTCACTTCGATCCAAATTTGGAACATGGCTGCTACATGATAATACCCTTGCGCTATTTTAATACAGGAAGTATTCGCTAATGGATCAAACCCAGAGCATTGACTACCGCCTTTTGGTAGACAACTTAAGCACTGCAATTTTATTGGTTGACCGTGACCTGAATATTTTTTATTTAAATTCTTCGTGTGAAGCCTTGTTTGACATCAGTTTAATTCGTGCATCAGGACAACCTGTTTTAAATTTGCTGCACATGCCTAATGATGAGTTTAATACTCAAGAGGCTTTTCTAAACACACTCAAAACGGGTCAACCTTATACACGCCGTGAAGCAACAATTAATGTCAATTTTAAAGATATTCATGTCGACTACACCGCATCACAGCTAAATTCAGGCAAGCCTTATCATCCCTTATTGCTGATTGAATTAAATCCGATTGATCGGATGCTCAAAATTTCCAAAGAAGAGAACTTTATTCAGCAGCATCAGGTAGCACGGCAGCTTATTCGCGGTGTGGCACATGAAATTAAAAATCCACTTGCAGGGATCCGTGGTGCGACTCAACTTTTAGCACGCAGCTTGAATGACCCAAAATATGACGAATTTACTGACATTATTATTAGTGAAGTCGATCGTTTAAGAAACTTGGCAGACACCATGCTCGGTTCACGCCAATTACCAAGTTATGAATTGGTCAATGTGCACGAGCCTTTGGAACGTGTACGCAGTTTAATTGTCAATCAAACCAAAAATAAAATAAAAATCATTCGTGACTATGACCTTTCCTTACCTGAAGTCATGGCAGACCGTGATCAATTGATTCAAGTCATGCTGAATATTTGTGCCAATGCGGTGCAAGCCATGACTGAAAATGCTGATTTCTTTATCGAGCATCAACCTGAATTGGTTTTAAGAACCCGTATTCAGCGCTTAGTCACCATTAATGGTGTACTGAACCGCTCTACGGTGCGTGTTGATATTGAAGATAACGGCCCTGGTGTGCCTGAAGACATTTTAGAGTCTGTGTTTTATCCGCTGGTGACTGGACGAGCTAACGGTACAGGGCTTGGTTTGAGCATCGCACAAAATATTATGCATCAACACAACGGAATGATTGAATGCCAATCCATTCCAGGAAAAACAATATTTAGCTTATATTTACCTTGGGAGGCGAGTCATGTCGCGAAATAAAATTTGGGTGATTGATGATGACCGTGCAATGCGCTGGGTACTGGAAAAAACCTTTAGAGAAGAAGGTTTTGAAGTCACCAGTTTTGAAGAGGCTCAATCTGCACTGGATGAACTCAGCCAAGATGCACCCGATGTAATTTTGACCGACATTCGCATGCCTGGGGTGGATGGTCTGACCTTCTTAGCCAAAGTCAAAGCAAACTACCCAGACCTACCTGTCATTATTATGACTGCACACTCTGATTTAGAGTCAGCAGTTTCAAGCTACCAAACAGGTGCATTTGAATACCTGCCTAAACCTTTCGATATTGATGAAGCTTTGGCATTGGTTAACCGAGCGATTTTGCACATCACCAAATTACAACAGCAAGAATCTGCAAAATCTACAGTACAGCCAATTCAATCGACAGAAATTATCGGTGAATCGCCTGCTATGCAGGAAGTATTCCGCGCCATTGGACGATTATCACAATCACACATTACCGTGCTGATTAATGGTGAATCTGGTACAGGTAAAGAGCTGGTGGCACATGCACTGCATCGCCACTCACCACGTAGCAGCAAACCATTTATTGCGCTAAATATGGCGGCCATTCCTAAAGATTTGATTGAAACCGAACTTTTTGGACACGAAAAAGGTGCGTTTACGGGTGCCAATACGCAACGTCAAGGGCGCTTTGAACAAGCCAACGGCGGCACACTGTTTTTAGATGAAATTGGCGATATGCCTTTTGAAACTCAAACCCGTTTATTGCGTGTCTTGGCCGACGGTGAGTTTTACCGTGTTGGTGGGCATATACCTGTCAAAGTGGATGTGCGTATTGTTGCAGCGACGCATCAGGACTTAGAAAAACTGGTACAGGATGGTCGCTTTCGTGAAGACTTGTATCACCGCCTGAATGTCATTCGTATTCACATTCCTAAACTGGCGCATCGCAGCGAAGATATTCCAATGTTGGCGCAACACTTTTTGGCACGTGCGGGCAAAGAATTGGGCGTGAGTCCAAAAATATTGCGTCCTGAAACTGTTGAATACATGCAACAACTGCCTTGGCAAGGTAATGTACGCCAGCTGGAAAATACCTGCCGTTGGCTAACAGTCATGATTACAGGTCGTGAGGTCTATCCTGAAGACTTACCCACTGAACTCAAGCAAATTCCAATTGAAAAATTAGGTGAGCATCCTGCACAGCACTTGGTAGATCGAGTGTCTATGCACCACTGGGATGAATTGTTGGGTCAATGGGCGGTTCAAAAACTCAAAAATGGTGAGATGAAACTTCTGGATATTGCCATTCCAATGTTTGAACGTACTTTGATTAATGCCGCACTACAACAAACCCGTGGGCGTAAACGCCATGCAGCAGAACTATTAGGTTGGGGACGCAATACTCTAACTCGAAAGCTCAAAGAGTTAGGTATGGACAGTGCCGATGATGAAGTAGAAGAAGAAATTGAGAGCTAAATCAGATAAGCAGCAATAAAGATATCTGATGCTTCATCACATAGGGAAACTCAATGCCTGAGTTTCCCTTTTTATAGGCTTAGATGTGCTTTAAGATCAAGTCAATTAGGCAGCAGTAAAACCAATATAACGAGATAAATCCTGCACACCTAAGTCAGTCTTATAAATTAAATATTGCGGGTATTGGCTAGATGTCAATTCCTGCCACATATCCAACTGATCGTCATGTGCATGAATATCATCAACACTACGCAGCATACTCTGTTCAAATACATCTGCCACGAATTCAAAACCCAAGTCCATTGCCACAAATAAAGTATGCTCACAAGGCTGAATATATTGCTCTTCAGCCCAATTGATCACGGCATTCTTACAATGTGGACAAAGCAAATTTTCTGTGGCGGGTGTATTCAATTCAATCAGTTGATATGGCATAGCGTGTCGTCACCAAAAATAAAAATAAAATGCGTAAAATACGCTATATCGTTCGCATCATAGCAAGCAATTGCTATATTTTGTGGTATCAGCCACTTATAATCATCAAAAATTTTCTTCAAAAAATCATGAGCACTCTAGAAAACGCAATTACATTGGCAGTACAACAGCATGCAGGTCAGGTCGATAAAGGCGGTCAACCTTATATTTTGCATCCGCTACGCTTAATGCTGCAATTACAGCACCCTGATCAACAAATTGTGGCAGTGCTACACGATATCCTTGAAGATACCTCCACTACGGCAGAAGACCTGCACAACTTGGGCTTTCAAGCACATATTATTCAAGCGATTCAAGCACTGACTAAACAACCACATGAAACCCGCATCCAAGCCGCACAGCGTACGGCGTGTAATTCACTCGCACGCAGCGTGAAAATATTGGATGTGCAAGACAATATGAATCTTGCGCGTATCTCACATCCAACAACACGAGATTTAGCACGTTTAGAAGAATACAGACAAGTTTTAGATATTCTGCAAAAAGCGCAGCAACAAAGTGCAATTAATAATTGACATCATGCAACGATGCCTCTTTAATTTAAACATTGTTGCACAAATGGAATTTAGTCATGCTCACAGATTTGGATGATTTTTATTGTTTTGCCCAAGTGGTCGAACACGGTGGTTTCAGTGCTGCAGAACGTGCAACGGATATTCCAAAATCCAAACTGAGCCGCAGAGTCCATAATCTGGAAGAACGCTTAGGTGTACGTTTAATTCAACGCAGCTCACGCCATTTTGCGGTGACAGAAATTGGCATGAACGTCTATCGTCATGCACAGGTTATGATGAATGCTGCCCAAGCTGCACATGATCTGGTTGATTACTTAAGTATTCAGCCACGTGGGGTAATTAAAGTCAGCCTTCCGGTTTCAATTGCGCAAAATGAAATTGCCAAAATTCTGCCTGAGTTCTTAAAGACCTATCCTGAAATTAAAGTGCAGCTAATTGTCAGTAACCGCCGTGTGGATATTGTCAATGAAGGCCTCGACATTGCCCTTCGTGTTCGCTCAAATTTGGATGACGACCCAAGTTTAGTGATTCGTAAATTTAGCCATATCGAGCAACATTTATTCGCCAGTCAAGCCTATTTAAATGAATTTGGTGATTTGAAAAAACCTGAAGATTTAAGTCAGCATAAAATTTTAAGCATGGCAGATGAGCATTTAGACCAATTCATGGTGGTACACGACCAACAGCAACAACCGAAAAAAGTTAAAGTTAATCCAACTGTCATGGGTTCAGATTTAATGATGCTGGCTCAATTGGCACGACAAAACTGTGGCATTGTTTTACTCCCCGACACCATTGTAGAAGATTATGTAGCTTCTGGAGAATTGGTGCGTGTGTTACCAGACTGGCATGCGCCGCATGGAATTTTCCATGCCGTCTACCCTTCACGTCGTGGTTTGTTACCTGCAGTACGTGTATTTATTGATTATCTGGTTGAAAAGCTCACCATTCGCTAGTAAACAAGTTTTACTAATCATGCAAATAATAAGCAAAAAAAAGCTTATCTAAGGTAGATAAGCTTTGAAAACTACAATCTAAAATAAAAACATAAGAACATAAGAAATATAAAACAAAGAAACTACAGCAAGTATCTGTGGTTATTATTATAGCGATTGTTCATTTTTTAACAAATAGTTTAAAACTAAAGTCTAAGATGTTTTTTCAATAAGTCTTTCGCACTGAATGATACAAAGATTAAATTTCAGGATAATCTCCCGTACCTTCAGGCCATGGTGATAACACTTCAAAACCAGTATCGGTTACTGCCACCATGTGTTCCCACTGTGCAGAAAGTGATTTGTCGGTGGTCACTACCGTCCAGCCATCTTTTAGCTCTTTAACTCGTGCCTTACCTGCATTCACCATTGGTTCAATGGTAAACACCATACCTTTTTTAAGCACCAAGCCTTGCCCAGGTTGCCCATAATGCAACACACTCGGTTGTTCGTGATATACCTGCCCAATACCGTGCCCACAATATTCGCGCACAATACTATAACCTTCGCGATGTGCCACACTCTGAATAGCGAAACCAATATCCCCCAAAGTTGCGCCGGGTTTAACCGCATGAATGCCTGCACGCATTGCCTCATAGGTCGTATCCACCAGTTTTTTAGCTTCTGGCTTCACTTGCCCTACATAGTACATACGACTGGTATCGCCATAAAATCCATCTTTAATGACTGCAACATCAATATTAATAATGTCACCATCTTTTAAAATAGTTTTAGCTGATGGGATGCCATGACAAACTACCTCATTTGGAGAAATACAAGTGGTTTTGGTATAGCCGTGATAGCCCACATTGGCAGGAATGACTTTAAGTGTGTTCACAATATAGTCATTACACAAATCATCTAAATATTCTGTGCTCACCCCAGGTTTGACATGCTCGCCTATCATCGCCAAAACCTGAGCTGCCAAGCGTCCTGAAACGCGTAATTTTTCTATATCTTGCTCGGTTTTTAAACTGACTTTAAGGGCGCGCATAGTGAACTCCTGATCTGAAGTTCAAGATTATAGCCCTTTCACCTTTTAAAATCAGCTTTGTGTGACCTATGGCACGGCTCAACACTGGAACAATGTATAAGAACTGAACACTTAGATAACATTTTAAATAGCCCAATGAAACCTTAAGTGCCGAATACACTCAGCTGTTCAAGTATAATTTTTAACTGATAAATCATAATGATATGAACCACAGACTAACCATTAAACTACATGCATTATGATAACTATTTTTTATACTATTTATAAAATAAATTAGAAAATCATGCTTTGTTCTACTAGAATCGCTTCTTTTGTTTGCTTACTCTCCCATGACCAGTTTACGTACACGGGATATTATTGCCTTAGGTTTTATGACCTTTGCACTATTTATTGGTGCGGGTAATATTATCTTTCCTCCTATTGTTGCTCAGCAGGCCGGCGAACATGTTTGGCTGGCTGCATTCGGTTTTTTAATCACTGCTGTGGGCTTACCTGTGATTACCATCATGGCCTTATCGCGTGTAGAAGGCTCAATTCAAATTTTAAGTTCACCCTTAGGCAAAGCCGCAAGTTTAATTTTAACAATCATCTGTTACTTAGCCGTTGGGCCACTATTTGCAACACCCCGTACCGCAACCGTGTCTTATGAAATTGGTTTTTCAGCCTATTGGGGCGATTCTGCACAGACATTATTCATTTATAGCGCAATTTATTTTGCTTTGGTGATGTTGGTATCACTCTACCCACACAAAATTTTAGACACTGTGGGTTATGTGCTGTCGCCACTTAAAATTTTGGCATTACTTATTTTAGGTATAAGTGCCTTTTTACTCCCAACAGGGCAAATTGCACCAGCAGTAGATCATTATATAAATCGACCTGTGTCTGAAGGCTTTATTAATGGTTATCTCACCATGGATACTTTGGGTGCTCTGGTTTTTGGTATCGTGATTATCAATGCAATCCGCTCACGTGGCGTTACCAATAAAAAACTCATTACACGCTATGCGGTTTGGGCCAGTTTAATTTCAGGTATTGGACTCACGCTTGTTTATATTAGCCTGTTTAAACTGGGGATGGGCAGTCATGAAATTGCAACAAATGCCAGCAATGGTGCGATTATTTTACATGCCTATGTGCAACATGCATTTGGTCCTTTTGGCGCTATTTTTCTTGCTGCTATGATCTTTATTGCCTGTATCGTGACTGCAATTGGCCTCACCTGTGCCTGTGCAGGTTACTTTGAACAGATTACTAAAATTCATTACCGACGCTGGGTCTTTATACTGGTAGGTTTTGCGTTTGTCATATCCAATTTGGGGCTTACTAAGCTCATCGCTATATCTGTGCCCATTTTAAGTGCAATTTACCCACCTGCAATTGTGGTCATTCTACTTAGCTTTTTTTGGAAGTTTTTCCGTATTCCCACACGTGTTATTGCTCCAACTGCAGCGGTCGCTTTACTTTTCGGGTTAATTGATGCCATGAAAGCTGCAAATCTAAGCTCTTACTTGCCAAATGAACTCACCAGTCTTCCACTCAGCGAACAAAATCTTGCTTGGCTAATTCCCGCCTTGCTAATATTTTTGCTGGCAACATTTCGTGATCGCTTAAAAAAATAAGAGACTTGATCGCCTTAGAATCATGTTTTACCCAAATATGATGTGAAGGAAGTTCGCAAATAAACAATAATTGTCAGGTTTTACCCAAACAGACATTTATTGTTTTATGGTGCAATTAAGCATGCTGTTTTATGTCAGTTGTTGTAGCAAAGTCATGACTTCACAAAGTTAAAATAAATAACTGAATTAGCAAATTTTAAAATAAAAATTTCAAAAATTATGCTTAAATTCAACTTTATACCCTAAGAAAAATTAACGCTAAAGTCGTATAGTCTGCTGCAAAATTAGCTGGCATAAAATATGCAAGTGATTCAAAAAGCACTTTTCATGGGCTGAAAAATGTCACCCTTTGTTTCATTTTGTAAATAAATGATATGGAAATCAGGTATTTTTCAACAAAATGACGTTTTCTAAGGAAATATAACCATAAGGGCTTGAAATAGTTCTCATAAAGCAGTACAACATTAAAAGCAATCTGACTAAAACGCTCTGATTTTAGTGATTTATAACAAGGAGGGATGGAGATGTTTTCACATTTCAATACGCAAGTCTTCATTAGCGCTCTGAAGGCTAACCAAAACTTAGTCACATTTTTAAGCACCACTTTTGCATTGATGCTAACCTTATTGCTACAAGGTACAATTCAAGGTAACTTGAAACCAACCTATTTCTTATATGCCTTTTTGGTATGTATTGCCTTTGCAATTTGGACATCAATTGATCAAAAGTTCCGCCAAAGCCAAAACGCCGAAGCTCGTTAATTTTTAGCCCTGCACTGCTAAAAATTAAGCCATCATCTAACATTCTGCGGCAGTTGGATTATTCCACTGCCGCCAACTCTCAAAATAATTCTAAAATTCAATAGCTGCCGATCTAGCCATAAATCTATAATAATCCGTAGATTGCACCAAGCAATAACACGCTTGTTCCTCCAAGTTCCGCACCTATTAACAACAACATTGCCAAACTCATACACCACGCTGGTAGTTGCCACTTTGCAAGCTGATGCGGTTGTTTAAATTGATTCGTGGTATCTTTTAATAGCCCATGCAAGATATAACTTAAAATTGAAAAGCTAAAAAATGCTAAATTCAAGATCACACAAACTAAAATAACAGTGGTATCCCAAATACAAAAATAAGCCAATACCGCTAAAATTAAACTTGCAGGTGCATAGAGCAAACTACTTCGGTGTGCAATATCAACATAATAATGTGCACGTGCTTGAGCTGAATTCCTAATTTGCCAATATTTCCAGACACCTGTCAGCATTCCCACCCATAAAAAAATCCCACTAAAAATAATGGCCAGACGCACTGCCCAAGACAAACCATCCATGTAAGTTACTCTGTTATTTTCATTCTGCTATTTAACTACAGTCACTGCCAACTTATCTGACTTTAGAGTCAGCATAAATATCAAGTTTCTTTTTGGAACTCGTGTAAAGTGAGTTTATTCAAAACTGTGTTAAAGCATTATGAGTACTTTTGAAAATTTAAATATTATTTGTTCAGACGGTTATTCTTTAGCTGCACGATATTACCCAAATCAATACAACCATACCCAACGGTTGCCAGTACTAATTTGCCCTGCAACAGGCATAACCAAAAGCTTCTATCATGCATTTGCTGCATGGTTAAGCGAACACGGTCACGCAGTATTATGCTTTGATTTTCGTGGTATTGGCGACTCTTTGCATCAACCCTTAAAACAATGTGAAGCCAGTATTGTCGATTGGGGACAACTTGATATTCCTGCCGCTGTGAATTCACTATTGCAAAAATCACAGGCTGAACAAGTCATCTTGTTGGGTCACAGCGCTGGTGGACAACTTCTGGGAATTAATCCTGAATACCATAAAGTCGCCAAAGTGGTAGCTGTTTCTGGCTCTACAGGGCACGTAAAAGGTTTAAAGGGACGTACTCGCCTACTCGCACCTGTCATGTTTAATTTAATCTTCCCAATTGCCCGATTAACCCATGGTTATGGCCCAACCAATGCAATTGGCATGGGTGAGAACTTACCTAAAAATGTCGCACAACAATGGGCTCAATTTTGCAGTAAACCTGGCTATGTCATTAACGCAGTCGGTAAAACTGTGCAGCGTGATTTCCACACAGAAATTCAATGCCCAATTACAGCCATTTGGACTACAGATGATGAAATTGCCACTGAAGCCAATGTGCAGGATTTACTGCGCTTGTATCCGAATGCTGCAACTAGCATGATTGAATTAGAACCGCATCGTTTCTCACATAAATCTATTGGACACATGGCAATGTTTAAAAAATCACATCAGAACTTATGGGAAATTATTGCCGATCAGTTGGTGGTTTAAACAGCTACAAATTGATGGATATACACTGCTGTAGATGCTTGTTCCAGTTTAAGCAACCAAATTTATAATCCTGTTTGGTTGCTTCTTTTTTATGGATGTTGATTATTCTTTAACACAATAACTCACCCCCATGTAGTCGTAATTTTCATTCAGATGACAAAAAAAGCTCCGCCAATTTGGCAGAGCTTTTTATTAATTAGGGATGATGCTGATTAAGGCAAACGAATCATCACAGTTTTAATGCGGTTTGCATCAAGTTCTGTTACTTCAAAGTGCACCCCTTGATAATCCAACTGTGTACCTACCTGCACTTCACCTTGGGTTTTATCTAGAATCAAACCTGCGACACTAATATATCCCGCATCTTCTTCAACTAAATCTAACATACCCAACTCAAGTTCAAGCTGATACAAATCCAGCATGCCTGTTGCTTTCCACTCGTTGTCATTAATTTTAATTAAATCCAACTGTTCATCTGCATCAGGGAACTCACCCGCAATCGCTTCAAACACGTCTAATGGTGAAATGAGGCCTTGAACGTTACCGAACTCATCGCTAACCAACACCAATGAGCCTTTAGAGGTACGTAAAGTATTGATGGCATCAATCACTTTCATTTTTTCAAAAATGTAAATTGGACGCTGACGTTTAATTAAAGCTTTAAGTTCAACTTCATCATCTACAACATCTAACAATTCTTTTGCACGAACAATGCTGATGACTTTATCTAAACTGCCACGACACACTGGAAATAAGCTGTGTGGTACTGACAAAATCTGTTCACGGATTTGTTCAGGCGAATCTTCAATGTCTACCCATGAAATTTGACTGCGTGGCGTCATAATCGAAGCCACAGAACGCTCTGCAAGTGTTAATACACCGCCAATCATATAACGCTCTTCATCAGCAAATGCTTCTTGTGCTTCGACATTCATATCTGGGCTGCTGGTTTCCAATCTGCCGCCCATCAATTTTAAAATTGAGTCGGCAGTACGATGACGTAATGGAATTTTTGCTTCATGTTTTGCAACATTGCGCTGACCGAACTGGTTAAACGCTTCAATTGCAATCGCAACACCAATACCAGAATAGATATAGCCTTTTGGAATATGGAAGCCAAAACCTTCTGCAATTAAGCTGATACCAATTAGCAGTAAGAAACTTAAACACAAAATTACTACGGTCGGATGTCGGTTAACAAAGGCTGTTAAAGGCTTAGATGCAAGTAACATTACCAACATTGCCACAACCATTGCCACCATCATCACATAGATGTTGTCAACCATACCAATTGCGGTAATGACCGAATCCAGTGAGAACACAGCATCTAGAATGACAATTTGAGCCACAACAGCTGCAAAACCTGCGTACACGACATTGGTTGTGACTTTGACTTCAGGCTTGCCTTCCATCTTCTCGTGCAGCTCCCCCACGGCCTTATAGACCAGGAATAGACCACCGCCCAAGAGAATCAAATCTCGCCCAGAGAAGGTTTTATCAAATATGGTAATTAAAGGTTCGGTTAGGGTCACCAACCAAGAGATTGCAAATAGCAATCCTAAACGCATAAACAACGCCAAAGACAAACCGATCACACGGGCTTTATCACGTTGTTCAGGTGGTAATTTTTCTGCAAGAATAGCAATAAAAACTAGGTTATCAATACCCAGTACGATTTCTAAAATAATAAGTGTAATTAAACCAACCCATATTCCCGGATCTAATAAAAACTCCATTAGTTTAAATCTCCGAGAAAGTTAGCAGAAATCGAAATATAAAGTAGACCTGCGCACGGCGACGGATCCATAAAAGTAACCTTTTTAGCAATTGATAGATTAATTATGCACAATCTTGAAGATTTGTAATTATATTTTTGAAAATTTTGAAAAAAACTAAACAAAGCAATCGGTCTTTCTTTTTTATTGTATTTTTCAACCATAAACTAAATATGGAGTGATTAGCACAAAATCATAACATTGAAAAATAAGATAAAAAGTCAAACCCATTTTAGGCAATAAATTTGACGAATGAGTCATTTGAGCAAAATTTACTTTTTATTCAAAACAAATACATTACAAGCTATTGTTATTTAAGTGATATTAATATTTTAAGATTTCGAACCCATATCTTCTGCGTATCATGATCAGATTCACGCAACCTTTTGAATGAAATGCGAAGTGTACAAATGTATTTTTTTGACTAAAATGCTGCCTAATTATGAATATTCATTGTGGCACACACAATGTGATTGCTAGATAACAACAATGAATTGCTAATCCCCGTACTAAAAAAATTCTAGAGGATTAATAAATATGTGGTATGACAGACCTACAAGCTACAACCAAACATTGAACTTTCTGTTCAAACGCCAAAATACAATTAAAAATTTACACTCAAAACAATGCTGAATTCACGCTAATGGCAATCACGATCTTGCATTTACAACGCAAAATTTACGTGAATCTGTTTAAGAATTTTTTATTTATTGGACCTTTATTTTATTAAGTTTAGCTTCACACTAACTTTAAGTAATAAAAACGTCTTGCTAAGCACATGAGTTTTCACATAAAATGTGAAATATCAAAAAATACAATTAAAACAATGCAAGGAATATGCAATGTCCAAGAAATATTCTAAATTTCTGCCTTCAACTGATCATTACGATCTTGAACAATTTCCATATTATTGGGTGACACAAGTGCATGCACAATATGTGCAAAATGTTGATCACGCTTTAAAGAAATATGGTTTAGACAATTCACGTCGCCGTATTTTATTGGCGCTACGTTCTAAACCGCATGCAAGTGTATCTGACTTGTCTGATATGGTGGTATCTAAAATGTCAACCACCACTAAAATTGTTTATCGTCTTAAAGATGAAGGCTTAGTGGAAACTTATTCCTGTGATGATGATGCGCGTATTACTCGTGTTGTACTCACAGAAAAAGGTGACGACATGACCAATAAAATCAATGATTTGACTAGTGTTGTGCTAGAGCAATCCTTTGATGGCTTGACACCACTACAAATTGAAAAAATGATGGAAAGCTTACGTCAAATTTTTAACAACTTAGCTCGCTAAGAAGCTATATCACAAGCCATTGAAATACTGTTAAAGATCGAAAAAGTTGAGTTGGGGACTTACTTTTTCGATCTTTGCTTTTGGAACAAAGGAACATTCAAACTCATCTACAGGAAAGCCTTGTACAAAACTTTGTATATTGGGCGTTTTCAGGCTTAACCATTCATCCAAACGTGCATGTGGAATCACAATAACTGAACGCTTCACAGGGCCAGGCACATGAAAATCTTTCATCATGTCATGGTCAATTGCGTCCATGGTAATCATACTGGCTGAGCGTACAACCTCTTCATTTTCTTGCCCCACATTTAGCCTAGAAATTTCGTATAGTGCTGCTATAAAGAATGCCTGCCCATCTTTACGTCGTACACCCCAGCGCTGAGCTTTACCTTCAATATATTTTGACTCATAAAATTCTGATACTGGAATTACGCCAAATTTGCACTTATAGGCTGCTTCGCTAAAACTGGGCTTTTCCAGTATAGTTTCATTACGACAGTTATAAGTTTTTAAAGCAATGCTTTTGTCTTCGGCCCATTTTGGAATCAGGCCAAAATTTACCAAACGCCACTCCAAACCCGTCTCAGACTTAAATAATAAAGGCGCAGTACTGTTCGGATAAACTTCGTCAGGATATTCAAAAGGTATTTCTGGTAAACCTAAAGCAGATAACTGCGTTAGGCTCAACGGTTTAAAATTGGCACACATATTTAACTTGTATAAAAAGACAAATTTACTATATCACGCATAGTATCGCTTACCCATGCACTAGCATGTTTAAGCGCAATATGCTTGCAAACAGCCATCTTTAAGCGGGACACGTCATCCAATGTGTTCGAGTAAACCCTTCAAATATCCAGCGACCATTAAAACGACCTAAACCTGAGTTCTTCTCTCCACCAAACGGTGCATTCGCATGATCTGCAACGGTAATACCGTTTATATGCGTCATCCCCACATCGAGCTGCGCAGCAAAATCACTGCCACGCTCTAAATTTGCTGTACATACTGCTGCTGATAACCCGTATTGGGTCTGATTTGCCAATTGCAAAGCATGTGCTTCATTTTCGGCCTGCAAAATTGGTAATATTGGCCCAAAACTTTCATGCTGCACAATCTCAGCCTTGGCATCAACATTTACAAAAATATGTGGTGCCACTAGATTTCCGTTTATGCCACCTTCATAAATTAATTCAGCGCCCTGAGCTTTTGCTTTTTGAATGATTTGCTGATGTTTTTTCACTTGCTCTGAATTAATGATTGGACCAATAAGTGTATTTTGTGCATTAGGATCACCCACCACTAATTGCTGCACACGAGCTAACAACTTATCGATATACACAGCATAAATAGACTCATCGACAATAACCCGATTGGTACTCATGCAAATTTGCCCCTGATGCAAAAATCGCCCCATTATCGTAAGTTCCACAGCTAAATCGACATTGGCATCATCTAAAATGACCAAAGGTGCATTGCCACCAAGTTCTAACGCGACACGTTTCAGTGTTTCTCCCCCTACTGCCTTTTGCCCTACACGCTGCCCAACTGCTGTAGAACCAGTAAAGGAAATCATTTTAGGCGTAGCATGCTCAACAAAATAATCACCTATTTCACGGCTAGCTCCAACCACGACATTCAGCACGCCTGCAGGCAAACCTGCCTCTTCAAACAATTTACCCAAGAGTGTTCCACCTGTGACTGGTGTGTCGCTGGCAGGTTTCAACACTACACTATTGGCGCAAGCAATTGCTGTGACCACCGAACGCATAGATAAATGAAAAGGAAAATTCCAAGGGCTAATCACTGCAATAACACCCAAAGGCTTGCGTAAAACAAAACTGCGCACATGAGGATCTTTACTTTCTAATAGTGTGGTCGTCATTTGATCAGGAAATTGTGCAGCTTCTTGAATAACCCCTAGTGCAGCATCCACCTCAATATTGGCTTTTAATCGAGTACTGCCTGACTCATCAATCAGCCACTGAACAATTTCCTCCCGTCGCTGCTGAATGACTTGCTGTAATTTGGTAATGACTTGCTTACGCACTTCGGCAGATTTAATCACTTGTTCATCAAAGGCTTTTTGTGCCGCACTATAGGCACTATCAACATCTACCACACTGGCAAACTGCATCTCAAAAATGACTGTTTGCTGATAAGGATTGCTATTGGTTATGGTCTTGGTTGATGTGCCAGTCGTCCAATGTCCACCAATAAATTGTTGATTCAAACCCTGATATGCTGGCATGTATTTGTCCTTGCGATACTTTTTATATATGGCTTTCACTCTACTCCGCAGCTTGATGTTTTTCTAGCTGCGAGTACATCCTGTAACTATTCAGCTGCAAAATTTTCAATAAACCATAGGCAAAATACAGACAACAAAAAAGCCTCCGAAGAGGCTCATTTGTTTGTATTACACAATCAGTGAACATTCATTCCCAAAGGATTAGTCACCTGTATAACCTTTTAATTTTAAACGCGCAGCGTGTAAAAGTGGCTCTGTATAACCAGAAGGTTGCTCACCACCTTTAAAGATTAAGTCAGACGCAGCTTGGAATGCGATGTTGTTCTCAAAGTCGTTAGACATTGGCGTATATAATGGATCATTAGCGTTTTGCTGATCCACAATTTTAGCCATACGTTGCATTACTTCTTCAACTTGCTCACGTGTCACGATACCGTGACGTAACCAGTTGGCAACGTGTTGTGAAGAAATACGTAAAGTTGCACGGTCTTCCATCAAACCAACATCGTTGATGTCTGGAACTTTAGAACAACCTACACCCAAATCTACCCAACGTACAACGTAACCCAAGATACCTTGACAGTTGTTTTCAAGCTCTTTAGTTTTTTCTTCGTCAGACCAGTTAGTGTCTTTTGCCAATGGTGGAGTTAACAAGTCATCTAAAGATAAAGGCTCAGTTGCCAATAATTCTTGTTGACGGTCTGCTACGTTCACTTGGTGATAGTGAATAGCATGAATCACAGCACCTGTAGGTGATGGAACCCATGCACAGCTTGCACCCGCTTCAGGATGTTCAGTTTTGGTTTTGTACATGTCTAAAAGCATGTCTGGTTTTGGCCACATGCCTTTACCAATTTGTGCTTTACCACGTAAACCTGCTTTCAAACCGATCATCACGTTACGGTTTTCATACGCTGGGAACCAAATTTGACCTTTTACTTCGCCTTTACGAACGAATGGACCTGCTTCCATGAAGGTATGGATTTCGTCACCTGTACGGTCCATGAAACCCGTGTTAATGAAGATAGTACGGTCTTTAGCTTGAGCAATACAGTTTTTCAAGTTTACAGAAGTACGACGTTCTTCATCCATGATACCGATTTTTAAAGTCTTCGCAGGCAAGCCAAGTACTTGTTCAGCACGTTCAAACAATTCAACTGCAAATGCAACTTCATCTGGACCATGCATTTTTGGCTTCACGATGTACATAGAACCTTGACGTGAGTTCTTGATCGTGTTTTCACCGCGAATGTCAGCAAAAGTCAATAATGGAGTGATCAATGCATCCATGATCCCTTCATAGATTTCTTGACCATCAACCAAAATTGCAGGGTTAGTCATTAAGTGACCTACGTTACGTAGTAACATTAATGAACGACCATGAACTTTAGTTTCACCGCCTTCTAGGTTTTTGAAAGTACGGTCAGCGTTCAATGTACGAGTCATGGTTTTGCCATTTTTCTCGATTGACTCTGATAATGTACCTTTCATTAGACCTAACCAGTTACGGTAGCCTTCAACTTTTTCTTCAGCATCTACAGCTGCAATTGAGTCTTCTAAGTCTTGAATTGTCGTTACAGCAGCTTCTAGAACAACATCTTTTACACCAGCTGCATCTGTTTGGCCAATTGGACTAGTTGCATCAATTTGAACTACAACGTGTAGACCATTATTTTTGAATACGATTTCTGTTGGAGCAGCAGCTTCGCCATTATAACCAACAAATAATGCTTCATTTGCAAGTGTTGTTGTAGAACCATCTTTAAGGCTTACTACAAGTTTGTTTGCATCTACAGCATATTTAGTCGCATCGGCATGTGAGCCTTGCGCCAATGGGAAAGTTTCATTTAAGAAGTTTTTCGCAAATGCAATTACTTTTTCACCACGAACTGGGTTATAGCCTTTACCTTTTTCTGCGCCATTATCTTCAGAAATAACGTCAAAACCGTAAAGTGCGTCGTATAACGAACCCCAACGTGCGTTTGCTGCGTTCAAGCAGTAACGTGCGTTACGTACAGGTACTACGAGTTGTGGACCAGCCAATAATGAGATTTCTTCATCAACATTTTCGGTGGTAATTTGAAAATCTTCTACTTCTGGTAATAAGTAGCCAATTTCAGTCAAGAAAGCTTTGTAAGCTTCTAATTCAAATGTATTATTGCGGTGCCATTCATCAATTTTAGCCTGAAGCTCGTCACGCTTTGCAAGTAACGCTTTGTTCTTAGGGCTAAGATCGACAACGACTTGTTCAAAGTTTTTCCAGTATGCATTACTGTCTAAACCAGAACCTGGTAGTGCTTCATTTTCGATGAAATCGTAAAGTTCTTTAGCAATCGCTAACTTGCCTTTTTGAATACGTGCAGTCATTGTCTTTCCTGATATTGCTACTTTTTATACAAGAGATTCTAGTATACTGATTTATATTTAGCTGAATAGTATTATCACATTTCAAAATAACGATCATTTATTACAAGATGAGTGACAATAAACACCTGAAATTCTGATCTGAAACATGACATTATTATTCATATAAATACACTTTCACAGTGTATAAAGTTTTTGAAATGTCGAAATTAGACTTAAGTTCAGATTTTGTTGTAAAAACCATCGACAGTCCTGTTTCAACACCACAAGATTAAGCCATGTTTATGACAAAATGTCGATAAAACCAGCAGTCACTGAATTTCTAACATAAAAAAGCGCCTAATTCTAGGCGCTTTAAAATCAACTCATTTGCTGTTCGGCTTCTGTTGCCTGTATTTGGCGGTGTTCTGCATTTAAATAGTCATCGGATTGCATTTCCAATAAACGTGAACGCGTGCGTTCAATTTCAAATGCTAACTTTTCGCCCTGATAAATTTCGATAATTGAATCTTCTGAGGTCAATAACAGTTTTACCCCACGGTCATAGAATTCATCAACCAAGTAAATAAAACGACGTGTGCCTTCAGACAAGAAATCAGTCAAATGCGGTACATTGCTGACCAATACTGTATTATAGATATTGGCAATTTCAATAAAGTCTGCAGGACTACGTGGCTTAAAGCACAGTTCAGAAAACTCACACCACAACACATCTTCAGTATGTGCAATGGTTTCTACAGTACGCTGATTAATAATAATCGGTTCAGATGAATGCTGCTGGGTATTGGTCAATGCACTGAAACGCTGCGCCATCCAGTTTTGGTTATCATGGCTGAGTGGCGATTTAAACAACTGAGCTTGTTTTAATACACGTAAACGATAATCTACCCCAGCATCGACATTGAGTACCTGACAATGCTTTTTCACCATTTCAATGGTTGGAATAAAACGGTCACGGTGGATGCCATTTTTATACAAACCATCTGGAGCAATATTTGAAGTTGCGACCAAAGTAATCCCACGATGGAACAGTTTCTGGAATAAATCACTCAAAATCATCGCATCGGTGACGTTTGAAACGAAAAACTCATCAAAACAAATCACCACTGCATCTTTATAAATTTGATCTGCAACAGAGTCTAAGGGATTACGCTGCCCTGAAAGTTTGTTGAGTTCACGATGCACATATTGCATAAAATGGTGAAAGTGCATGCGGGTTTTGCGACGAAACGGAACTGAATCATAGAACTGATCCATCAACCATGTTTTACCACGACCTACACCGCCCCACATATAAACACCTTGTGGCGCAGTCTGACGACGAAAACGTCGAAATGCTTTTTTTGAAGCTTTATAGCGTTGAATTAATTCCTGCCACACACGGTCAAGTTCGTGTACAGCCTGCGCCTGTGCATCATCTGGCATGAACTGCCCAGATGCAATCGCTTGCGCATAACGCTCTGCAGGTGACAGTGGATTAAAGGCTGTATTGTGTGGTGAATTAAAATCAGACATATTCATGGATACTTGTTTGGGCAAATAGATTATAACGAAGATCGAATCACGAGATATAACACTTTGGCATAGGTTTGCTGAATACTTCGGCTAAACACAGGCTATTTGGTATATTGGCGTGGGCTTTGGCCAAACCAGCGCTTAAAGGCATGGTTAAATGCCGCAGGCTCCGAATAACCCAACAGTTCTGCAATCACTTCAATTGAATACTCCTGATATTCAATTAAACGCAGTGCTTTATCTTTGATTAAATCTTCACGAATTTGTTTGTAACTGGTGTTCAATTGTTGCAGTTGATGCCTTAACGTCCGCTCTGGAATTTGTAAGGCCTGTGCTGTTTCTGCCATGCTAGGCATACTGCCCTGTTGCAGCTCTAAATAATCTTTAACACGTTGCACCACTGAAGGCGTATTGTCTTCTAATTTTAAGCGGTCTAGCTCTACAATACATTTAGCTTCGTAGCTACTAAACGTTACTGCATCTGCAGATGGAATACGTGCATTCAACACTACATCATCAAACCAAAATGCGGCTTGAGGCTGATTAAAGACAATGTCTTGGCCATAATAATCATAAAAGGTTTGCAACACTTCACTTTGCTGCGGCTGTGCAAAGGGTAATTCTATGCGAATACGTGGTGCGCTCAAGCCCATCATTTTATAAAGGTCTTGAATAAACTTAAATGTGCCTGAAATTTCACATTGTGCGCGTAGTATCCCTAAACTGCTGTGCAGATCGTTCGGTTGATAGCACAGTGCAATCTGTTGTGCTTGATGCTGCAAACTCAATTGACCACTCAAATGGGTCAAGCCCTGATATTGAATCCCCTTTTCTAATGCTGTTGCAATATTAGGACTGGTCACCAATAACATCAGCAAAGGACCATAACCTGCCAAGGCATAATGCTGTCCAATAAACAGCCCCATTTCAGGTTCAACATCCGCTCCAATGACTTTTAAAATATCCCATTCCAGACTTGGATGAATCACCGAACTGGTGTCCAATGCGTCTGCACGCAAGCCGATACTTTGCAATTTTGCATCGACATCAACGCCTGCTTTACGCATGCCTTGTATTAAATACATCAAGCCAAGTATAGATCTTTTCATAAAATGAACAGTGCGAAATAGAATATCCTTTTTACCTGATTCTCCCACAGATAGAAATTGCCGAAAATATCAATTTTTATGTCAGCACGATCATGTTGTCAGGCATCGGGTTATTCTATCCTGAGTCAAACAAAATAAATATAAGGATGTCTTCATGCAGGATGCAGTAGCTCATTATCAAGTCGCAATTATTGGTGCAGGCTTTGGTGGCTTAGCCATGGCGATTCGTCTATTACAACGCAATATTCAAAATTTTGTGATTTTAGAAAAATCCAATGAAGTGGGCGGAACTTGGCGTGAAAACCAATACCCTGGTGCTGCTTGTGATGTGCAATCGCATCTATATTCATTGTCTTTTGCACCAAAAACCGACTGGAGCAAACGCTACGCAGAAGCACCAGAAATTTTTCAATATATTCAGGATGTGGTGCAACAGTTTAATTTACGTGACTATTGTCAATTCAATAGCGAAGTGGTGCATACCGAATATCAGGAAAAAGACTGTGTGTGGCACATTGCTTTAAAAGATGGCAAACAATTAAGTTGCCAATATTTAATTTTGGCCTCTGGCCCACTGCATGTTCCGCAAATTCCTAAAATTAAAGGCATTGAAAAATTTAAGGGCAAAGTTTTTCATTCCTCGCAATGGGATCATCAATACAACTTAAACGGCAAAGTGGTGGCCTCTATTGGCACAGGCGGTAGCGCCATTCAGTATATTCCCGAAATTGCACCAACAGTCAAACAATTGTATGTAATGCAACGGACCGCAGCTTGGGTTATTCCGAGGGATGAACGTAAGTATTTAGCTTTAGAGAAAAAAATCTTTCAGCGACTAGACTGGTTTAGAAAGCTGCATCGCGCTCGTTTATATTGGTCAAATGAATCACGTGCAATTCCAATCATGCAACCCAGTGTGATGAAATACACTCAGAAGCTAGCAGAAGCGTATATCCGTTATCAGGTCAAAGACAAACAATTGGCAGAAAAGCTCATCCCTGATTATATTATGGGATGCAAACGCATTTTGGTCTCTAACAAATACTTTCCGACCTTTAACCGTAAAAATGTTGAGCTAGTCACTGATGCCATTCAAGAGTTAACTGAGGACAGTATCATTACTGCCGATGGTCAAACACGTAAAATAGATTGTTTGATTTATGGCACAGGTTTTATTACCGACCCACGTATTTATTTACAGCCATTTAGTTGTATTGGCGAGCATGGCATTGATCTTAAACATGCTTGGAAAGATGGCGCAGAAAGCTATTACGGCATTAGCCACAAAGGGTTTCCAAACTTGTTCCAGTTACTTGGACCAAATACAGTGTTAGCACATAACTCAGTTATCTTTATGATTGAAGCGCAAGTCGATTATATTTTGCAAATGATAGATTTAGTGAATCAATCACATGCTCAGGCGATTGTGGTTAAAGATCAAGTGCAAGATCAATTTAATCAAAAAGTTGAAGCAATGCTAAACAACACCGTTTGGCAATCTGGCTGTGTGAGTTGGTATCAACAAGATGGTGGCAAAAACTTTGCGCTTTGGCCAACTTATACTTGGAAATACTGGCTTCAAACCAAATCCCTGCATCCAAGTGATTTTAGATTAATCAGTAAAGCAGCATAAAGTTCCGCTTTGTCATTTGAATAGGCATAATCAACAGGTGTTCAATCCACCTTCTCACCTGTTGATGTCATGCAATCTCTTTGGCTGATTTTCCAATTATTATTTTGTTTATTTTTAGGCTTTGTACTCGCTAAACGCTTGCCCGTTATCGTTGAAAAAATTGTATTTCAATTACTGCCATATTTTAGCTATATCTTACTCGTTGCAATTGCATTTGAATTTGCACAGACATTTAGCACACTACAGCAACCCGTGCAGATTCTATCTACGGCGATGCAAATTGCATTTGCCACCTCAATGGGTGCATTTCTATGCTGTTATCTTTTATTTAAAGGTATTGGAATACAAACCACACACGGTAAAGTGTCACTCCATTTATTACGCAAATCCTGCCTGAACATCAGTTATGCATTTCTAGTGTTGTTTGCTGGTTATGCACTGCATCAAATTACAGATAGCTTGAATTTTCAAGCACAGATACAAACGTGGTACTTACTGTTATTTTTTATGTGGATGATTGGACTCGATCTTGCCTATTCACCATTGGATCGCGCTTGGTTGAATTGGAAAATATTGTTGGTTCCTGCTGGATGCATCATGGGTTCTGTCGCTGGCGTGTTACTTTGTGCACTATGGCTACCCATCCAGCTCAAAGATTTACTGATGTTGTCACAAGGTTATGGCTTTTATTCTATGAGTGGCATTGTCGTATCTGAACTACGTACACCTGAGTTGGGTAGCATTGCGTTAATGAATGACTTATTCAGAGAGATTTTTGCAATATTGTTGATGTATGCACTTGGCTGGCGTTATCCACGTGCTGCAATTTCAGCTGCAGGTGCAACAGCAATGGATGTGACTTTACCCATGGTCAAACAAGCCTGTGGTAATGATTTTATTCCACATGCAATGGTCAGTGGATTTGTATTGTCAGTCCTTGCCCCCATTGCTGTAAGTATATTGGCTGCTATTTAAAAGTAGAACCCACAATTGTCCTCTCTCCCTTTGGGAGAGAGTTAGAGAGAGGGCTTATCTGTTCCTTAAAATGTATTCAAACATACTCAAGGACTAATTCGCACTCTGTTAATGTCTTGTTGCCAAGCGTGTAACTAGAGCCTGAGTCGGTCAGTTCCGACTTATAGCGATCAGTCCGTTCTTGCAATATACGCTTTACAGTTTTGTAAGGCGTATAACGACTTATCTCATTGTCGTTTAATCTTGC
>NZ_JAAZQW010000079.1:0-2418 GCF_012371415.1 Acinetobacter sp. A3 | reverse complement strand
ATGGCCACGTTTATTACAGAACAGGTAAGCACAATGCGGTTTGATGTAGCCAAAGGCTCTCACCACCTGAGCCATGGTCGTATCCATACCTGCACGCATGTCCATGGGCTGAGTAGACAACCAGATTTCATCAATGCGGATCATGTTGCAAGTGCCTTGAGTAATTCTGCCAAGGCAGGTATTTCTGATGTCTGCCATTTTAGCTGAATATCATTATTCGTATGAGGCACGGTGATACACAACGTGATCCTCTCATCAATAGGTTGGCTGATTGCAGCAGTGTAAGGCAAAGCAATAAATGCTGGATTCACATGAGTAGGATCCTGCACGGCACCCTCATGATGGCTGAAGATCCTGATCCAACGACTGACAAGGTTGGCATTAATACTATGTTGCAGTGCGACCGAAGCGATCGAGGTATTAGGATTTTTACAGGCATTGACAATACTGAGTTTGAATTCTTTGCTGTATGTTCTGCGTTTTTTAGCAACAGGAGGTGTTGCTGAATATATATCCATGTTCATGGATTAAGTCCCCACTTGTTTTTAGGTGGGAACTAAATTAAGGCTTATAGGATCGCTTGGTAAGGCTGTGTTAGCCGGATGCTTACGATCATTTTCTAATTTATTCTTTAAAAATGCCGGCATGATAAGATGAATTTTATTGCAATTTATTTGTAGATTGCTAAGTTCATCACAGGACTCCAAGATGACAATATGGATTTTATTTTCAGTCTTTCTTGGGATTTGTTCTAAAGTTTTAACTGTAAATAATATAGGGTTTAGTCCATCTTCAAATGGCTTATAAAAATCAAGTGAAATTTTATTATTTGTATAAATAATAATATCTTGCAATGTATTAGAAGCTGTATGGGTCATGTTCTATAATGGTAATCAAAATTTGTAAAAAGGTTTTATTCATAGCATGAATGATGTAATAAAGATACTTGTAAACAAAAATTATAATTCAGTTTATATCGTTGGAGATCTTCACGGGTCTTATAGTCTTCTAATGCATGAGCTTCATCTAAATAATTTTGATTTTGAAAATGATCTACTGATCTGCACAGGTGATCTCATCGATAGAGGTAATGAAAATTTAGAATGTATTTCATTACTCGATCAAAAATGGTTTTTAACTGTGCGCGGTAATCATGAAGAAATGTGTATTCGAGGGCAGTATGATCCTAAAATGAAAGACATGCATGCAAGGAATGGTGGAGCATGGTTTTATAGACAATTTCAAAAGACGCGACAGAGAATTGTTGATCGTTTAACAAAGTTACCTTTGGTGATTGAAGTTGAGCTGAAACATAAAAAGATTGGTATTGTTCATGCTGACATTGATATTCATGACTGGAATCTCTTTAAGCAAGACCTTTCTAAAGGTGATTATAAAGTTCCAGGTATTACCTCATCATATTCAAATGCACTCTGGGGTAGGGGGCGAATACGTAATTACTCAAATCAATATGATATTGTAGATAATATCGATGAAATCTATTTAGGTCATACGATCGTAAAAGAACATACTCAAATCGACAATTGTCACTATATTGATGTAGGCTCTTCTTTTACGAAGAAGCTATGTATCATTAAAGTCCAATAAAAGAAGGTGTAGTGGGGGAGTAAAGTGGTACTAAAAAGGTTGAATGATCAAAAAAACAACATTTGAATCGTGTATCCTGCTTTGTATCCTGAATTTTCTAAGAAATAATTAATTTATTAAAAACAATAGGGTAGGGAATTGTTTTCGTCCGTCTGGGCCCACCATATAAAACAACCACTTAGGTGTACTAATCCTAAGTGGTTTTTTTGTTTTTAGATTCTGGTAAGCAAATGGTAAGCAGCTTAAATCAACATTATTCTGTAAGCATTCGCTAAACCCCATAGCTATTTTTTAATTTGAGTTGGGTTTCCATCGGTGTGGAAGTAATACTTCAATCTGGGTCACTTTATGTATCGGCAACCTTTTCGGCACATCACTTAATTGGGCATGCGGATCCAGTCCATTCAGCTTTGCTGACTGAATCAGGTGTATGATATTAGCTGCTCGCTGACAACTGCTCATCGAGCCAGCAAATAACTAGTTATTACGTCCCAAGGCCCTGGAACACATCTGATTTTAGATCCCTTATGAAGCAATGCTTCTTATGTTGATTGGTAAGTTACCATCAACCAGATAGCGGCCAGAGTGCTTGCCAGTTTTTTAGGCTGTAGTTGATCCTCAGAGCGGTTAGGGAATCCGATAGCAGCGTCAGATGGTGTTAGTTGAGCCATTAATATAGTCTCGATTTGAGGTATTCATTAAAGCGTTCAACTTTACCTTTGGTCTGTACATAAGACTTCCGTCATAAATCAAAAAACGTACAATTTATTTGATCTTAAATTAATCAGCAAAATTATTTAATTCAAGAGA
>NZ_JAAZQW010000078.1:0-3011 GCF_012371415.1 Acinetobacter sp. A3 | reverse complement strand
ATGTTTAATTCGTCTGATCACAGATACTTTATAAAGTATTTTAATACTTTTTTGAATCCGTCAATGCGTAAGTCCTAGTCTATTACAAACTCTACAATTTGCATATAGTGGAAGCTAATCACTACAAGCTCCAAGATACAAGGTCTATTCCATTGATGAATGCTTTCTGAAGCTCACAGCTTACGAGCATCTATTTGACCTGACTGTATATGCTCAAGACATGAGGGCTAAGGCTTGGCGTTGGTTAGGCCTACCCTGCTGTATTGGAATTGGTCGCTCTAAAACCGAAGCCAAGATTGCCAATCATCTCGCCAAGAAAAACAAGTTCTTCAATGGGGTCTGTAATCTGGCCCATATGGACCCATGCTCTACAGAAACGCTACTCGCGCAGGTTGATGTGTCTGAGGTTTGGGGCGTAGGCAGACAGAACTGTAAGAAGCTCAATACTATGGGTGTTCAATCTGTGCTGGATCTGATCAATGCCAATCCTAAAGAAATCAAAAAGCAGTTTAGTATCGTGATGGAAAAGACGGTGCTTGAGCTACAGGGCCTTTCTTGTATTGACCTTAGTGATGATACTGTAGCGAAGAAGCAAATCATCAGCAGCCGTTCATATGGCAACCCAGTGTATGAAATGGATGACATTAAAGCTTCGGTTCGGCTTTATGTGGCCAGAGCCGTGAAACGAATGCGGGAAGATGGCTCAATCTGCAAGATGATCGGCGTGTATATCCAAACCGGTCGCTTTGATAAGACAGAGCGCTACTCGCCTTACATCGTCGTTCAAATGCATGAGCATACGGATGATCTACTGCTCATCACCAAGGCCGCGATGAAAGGCATCGATCAGATATTTAAGAAAGGCTTTAAGTATAAAAAGGCGGGAATCGTGCTGCTCGAAATTACAGATCAATCCAAGTTTGTGCCCGATCTATTCACGGACTATTCACATAAGCAAGAGCGAGAAAGGCTTTCAGATGCCATCGAAGCCATCAGTGAACGGTTTGGGAAGAATCTCGTCACGCTAGGCATTGCCAACAATAAAGAAGCCACATGGCACATGAATCAAAACCTTAGATCACCTTCGTATTTAACCAAATGGTCTGACTTACCAAGAGTAGGATAAAAACATGCACTTATTTAAATTAACGGGGTCGTTTGCGGGAGAGGGCGAAATCCTACGCTAAGGCTTTGGCCAACGATATTCTCCGGTAAGATTGATGTGTTCCCAGGGGATAGGAGAAGTCGCTTGATATCTAGTATGACGTCTGTCGCACCTGCTTGATCGCGGCCGCGATAGCTAGATCGCGTTGCTCCTCTTCTCCATCCGCGTTCCAAGCTGCGGAAAGGCACCCATAAGCGTACGCCTGGTCGAGCAGGCGACGCGGATCGACGTCCAGCGCACGAGAGAATGCGTCCGCCATCTGTGCAATGCGTCTAGGATCGAGACAAAGGTCGTCTCTGTCAGCCGGATCGTAGAACATATTGGCGGCGCCAAAGCCCACTTCACCGACCAGACCGACGGGATCTATCACCAGCCAGCCGCGACTGGAGAACATGATGTTTTCATGATGCAGATCGCCATGTAGCCCACGCAGTTCCGAGGCATTGCTCATCATTTGATCGGCTATAATCGCCGCGTGGACGTAGTCAGTTTGACAACCTGCGTTTTGATCATCGCGCGCCCGCTGAAACAAAGCTGCAAAGCGATCCCGGATCGGGAGAAGGGCAGAAGGCAGGGGTTCCTCAGATGCGGCATACAGCTTCGCCATTAGTTCCGCTGCAATTTCGGTCGCCTGGTAGTCGCCGTGCTCGGCAACGATGTGAGAGAGCATTCGCTCCCCGGCATATTCGAGCAACATCAGATTGTTCTCACGACCGAGCAACCGGACTGCTCCCCTCCCATTGCGCCATACCAGATAGTCGGCCCCGCGCAGTTCATCAGCAATGTCTTCTATAGGTTTCAATCCCTTGACGATTGCAGGAGTCCCGTCTGGCAATGAAACTTTCCAAACGAGGCTGGAAAAGGTGTCCGCAATGAGAACAGGTTGCGAAACGTGCCAATGAGCAGGAAAAACAGGCGGCATGAACATCAACCCCAAGTCAGAGGGTCCAATCGCAGATAGAAGGCAAGGCGTTCGCGGTCGGGGGCTTCGATCCCCAATACATTGAATAGGACAGCGAAGGCGCGCTCTGCTTCATCTGGCGCTGCCCAGTTCTCTTCGGCGTTAGCAATCATGAGTGCCAAATCGGCATAGCGATCTGCTGTTCCGAGCCGCCCAAGGTCGATCAGACCCGTGCATTGAAGAGTTTTAGGGTCCACCATGAAGTTCGGCATGCAGGGATCACCATGGCAAACAACCATATCGGTGCGCTCTTGGTCGAGCCGCACCGGTAGCTCTCGTTCGACACGAGCCAAAAGATCGAGCTGCGGCGTACTCTTGTCCTCGTCCGGTAAGAAGTCGGGATTGACGGCATTGCGGGACACCACATCAACGGCGCGTCCGAACATTCGCGACAGCCTGCGCTCAAACGGACATTGATCAACCGATAGGCTGTGAACAGCGCCAAGTTGCTGCCCCATTGACGGCCACGCTTTGAGCAAATCCGCTCCAGACAGATCAGCCGCCGGTACTCCCGGAATTGCCGTTATCACCAAGCATGCACCCTCCTGTTCCTCCTGCCAGTTGATCACCTCGGGGCAAGCCACACCTCGACCTTTGAGCCAAATGAGGCGGTCACGCTCTCCAGCGAGCTCACCGCGGCGGGAAGCAGGTGCGATTTTCGCGAAGGCATGCCCGTCACCACGTCGAAAAACAAAATCACCAGATTCTCCGCCTCTGACAGGCAACCAGTCAGAATGCGATTCACCAAAAAAAATATTAGTTCGATTCAATGGAGGTTCCTTCAGTTTTCTGATGAAGCGCGGAGGTGAGAGGTGGTCCCACTTGTTTGAACAACTAAAAGCTTATTTATAAGTGATACTCTGCTCTAGTTAAGCTACCTTATTT
>NZ_JAAZQW010000077.1:0-3895 GCF_012371415.1 Acinetobacter sp. A3 | reverse complement strand
GATTGCAGCAAGGCTTGATACTGGCTCAACTGCTTCTCGACCGTCTGGGCGTTTTTTTGAATGCTCTGGGCTATTTTCTCGTCCGACTGTTGGATAGCGGTCGCTGTGATATTGGCTCTTGTGTTCAAGCTGTCTCTGATACTCTGCGACGTTTGCTCGATACCGCTCAGAAGTTGTTCCTCTGTATTCTTCAATTCGTTGTTGTACTTCTTGTCGATATTCGCCAGTAGCTCTAAAGCCTTGCTCATAAATCTCGCCCTCTAAACGGATGGGACGTTTTGCGCCCTCATACGGGTTTTCAATGGATATGGAGTTTTTTACTTGTCGAGTGACATTGATTTGATTCGATTCAAGCCATTGCACCAATTCTTGCCGATCGGCAACTTCACCATTGGCAACCGCTCGGTAAACACGTTGATGTAACTGCGCTTTAAAATCCTTAATATCTTTGGGTAGATTCTTTTTATTTAAAAATAATTGGCGATGAGCAGGATCATCGGGGTCATACAGTGAATGTTCGGTATTGGTGATCTGCTTAAATAGATCGACGCGATCTAAATCGACTGGCGCATAGAATGGCTGTAGGCGTTTGCCTGTTGAAAGCTCAACATTAGGAATCACAAAATTAAGCTCAAGCCTTGTCTCACCTGTGTCCTGATTAACTTTGTCTTGGTGCTGTACCCATAAAATTTGATATTGGTCTTTTTCTAGGCCAGGGAATAAGCATTCCTCAAAATTTTGCATGATTTTCTGTTTATCCTGGTCAGATAAATCATGCTCATAAAAAGACAAACAACCACTGGTATATTTTTTGGCAAAAGGACTGCTATCAATCAGTTGTGCTGTCAGCTCTACATCGCCACTAAGCACTTGTGCATATTCACGCTCTCGATCTTCACCCAGTAAATAATCAAGACAACCTTTTGATAAGCCTGAACCGTGTCGAAAAAAATCAACGATCATCTGGACGTAACTCCCGAAGCTGCTGATCTATGGAAATCAACAAATGAAGTAACTTCACTTTGTCAAAAGTACCTACCCCTGCAATATCGGTATTCACTGCTTTAGCAATCTGATTCACATTGTTGCCAATCCGACCAAGCTCTAAAATTAATGCTCGCTCTGTCTTTGTATAAACTTGTTGTGGCTGCTCTTTACCTGCGACACGGTTTAAAGCAGACTCACGCAAAAAGCGGGCAATGTTGGTGACATTCCCCTCTCGTAGTTTTTCAAGCTCTGACTCAGACAAACGCACTTTATAAACACGGTCTCTTTTTTCCACGGCACACTTCACAATTGCGGAATACGGCAAATGACTCGAAATGCTTGGGTTAGCTGCACTGGGTCATAGTTCAATTTTTCACTTAAAACCGCAAAGTTCTTTTTCTCCATCTTGTAAAAAAGCCACTGGAGTTGCAGCAACCAATGCTCATGTTTTTGTAGTTCCGTATAAATATCTTGCAAATAAATCAAGTCACAACCTGATTCAGCAAATGTTTCCATTGCTGCAAAAGCAACATCACTCATTGCCTTTGTATCAAAGTTTTTTTGAATATCTATCATTTTATGAATCCTTGTTTTTGCTTTTGATTTGTAACGGCAAAACTGGAAAATCTCTGATTTTTCTGTTCTGCCGTTTCGGGGGTATCGGGGGTGAAGCCCCTGATCAAGGTCACAGCTTACCACTATTGAACGAAGTAAAATAGGGGTCGCTGTGTATCCTTGCTTATATAAAAATGGACAGAGTTGTTATATGAAAATTAAATCAAATGAAACAGTATATAAATACTAGAAGGTATTGGCATAGTTCTTGTAAAAAGCAATGTTCTTAATCTGCTCTTGTCCCCACCGTGCTTCGCTTTGCTCATCACGGGTGGTGAGCTAGAGCAGATTTTCGGTGATATTCACCCTACCTTCGCTAAAATTAGCTCAGGTATTTGAATATCACCGATATGCATCACGGTATGGAGCCGCTGTCGCTTTCAAATCGGTACAAAGTGAGATGCGCCCAGATCACTTCGCAAGAGAGTATTTATAGGGCTGAATCCCTATCCCGCACACGCCTTTCTCTCTCATTGGCTTGTTATCTCGGCGAGGGATTACCCAACATACCACTTAAACAATCGACCAACGTATTCCCTGCGTTCTTCCCCTAGTGCAATACATCAGATAAGGAAGCGGTTATAAACCTTTAGCCTTTGATGCCTGCCGTCGCTTGTCCACCTGCACATCAAAGCCACGAAAGATTAAGCCGACATATAAAGGTCGCACTTACTAACTTAATCTTTTGTACAGACGTAGTGAACGAACCAAAAAATGGTTTAAATGATGGACTTAGCAGCGATTAACGAAATTTTTTTACATTTTAGGTCTTGTGTCACATGCCAAAAGCCTTAGAATAGGGACTTGGCGGTTACATAAGCCTTTGTGTGAATATCTGTACGAGCTTCCAACTCTACTGATCTTTCGTTAAACGATGGTTCGAAGCATCATTTAACTGTAACGCCAACAAATTTAAGTCAAAAGCCCTTGTGAAAACAAGGGCTTTTGCATTTCAGTTACATAAAAATTTTTATTTTAGTTGGATTTCGTATACATCATTTTTAAGTTTATAGAATCTATACTCTGGATAAATTAAACCAATCACAAATAAAATAGAAAAACTAATCCAAAAGAATAGGGCCATCATTCTTACTTGCTTTTCATTCCAGCTTGCTTCCATATCTAAGAAAAATATACTTTTCCATCCCTTGATATAGCTAGCCCCACCCCATGAAATAATCCACTTACAAACTAAACTAAGGCTTAAATAAATTAATATCCATAGAGGAGTAGACATTCGTTATATTCCTAATGATGCTAGACATAAACTCTTATATTTCATAATTTTCCCCTATTTAATTTTTAGTAATTTATGGCGTTTATTTGATCATATTTTACTAAATACTAAAACTATTTCACCGACATTACATACCAAAATCCATCCCTCGATCTTGCTTAGGCAGAGGTTTCTCAATTTCTTTTTTCTGCTCTTTTATCTGGACGATATTTTTTTCAATATCTCGGATGTTGCGAGTAAATTCTGCTGAGCTTTGGCTACTTCTGACGAGACTGAACGCTGTACGGTTGAGATTCTCTCCAATGCTTCTTCGTTGTTGGCTGTAATCTGGCTCATCTCTCGAACTTTGCCATTGATCTGCTCGGTATAGCTCGCTGTACTGCGTTCTAGCTCGTGAAATTGCTTCTGTATTGTCGATAATGATTTCTGTGCTTGCTGTAAGCTCTGCTGATCGCTCTCGATTGCTTTTGATTGAGCTGACAAGGCTTGGATAATCTTGGTTTGCATTGTGTCTAAAGCTTGCTGTTGCTTCTGCAATTGCACTTGTTGTTGCAGTAATTGTTGCTGTTGTTCTTCGATGATTCTCAATAATTGTGTTTCTAATTCGGTCATCGCTTAATACCCCATTGGAATCATGTAGCCATTCTGCCATTCGCCTGCTTTCTTGTTGATCTGAATACATAGGCGCTGGGCTTTGCTGTCTGGTCGCTTGCAGGTACTGACCATCAAACTGCCCCCCGATCTGTTCAAATGGTCGACCCTCATTTGTTTCTCGTTGATTACGGTATTTAGAGTCTGCATCTCGCTGTACTTGTTTTTGGTGATGAGACCAAGCGAGAAAATCGCTATAAGCAAAATAACTGCTGCTGAAATCAGTCCCATATTCAAAATAGTAAGTTTTTTCTGTACGGCTTGATTCTGGGCTTGCTGTTCTTGGCTCTGTATCTGCTCGTTTAATTGCGTTAAATGGCTCAATTTCGATTGCAGCAAGGCTTGATACTGGCTCAACTGCTTCTCGACCGTCTGGGCGTTTTTTTGAATGCTCTGGGCTATTTT